>JAUVBO010000891.1 GCA_030591195.1 Pseudomonadota bacterium | reverse complement strand
CGGGCTGCTGCTGACCGCCTGCTCGGGCGTCGTCGGCGGTGTCGACGCCACCGACGACGACGCTGGCGAGCAGCGGCGTGACGGCCGCCCGCTCGACGCCCCGCACGAGGCCGCCGACCCGCCAGACGGACCGGTGGCCGACGCAGCGGACGCCATCACCCCGCCCCCGGACGCTGGCGTCGCGCCCCCGGACAGCAGCGGGCCCTCCGACGCGCCGGGACCGCTCCCTGGCGGACGCGCCGGCTACGTGGTGTCGATCATGGGGAGCCACCCCAAGGCCAGCTGGGTCCGCCTCGCCGAGTACACCTTCGCCAGCGACGGCACGCTCTCCGAGCGGTTCTGGTACTGGAGCCAGAGCGCCTTCAGCGGAGACGCCAGCGCGAACAAGGTCCCGAGCGGACACACCACCGCGGGCTGTCGCTACGACTGCCCGATCAAGACGCCGCTCGGCTTCGAGCCCGGCGCGGTGGCCAAGAAGCTCTCGGGGAGCTGGCAGCTCGACGCCGCCGGGCAGCTGGTGATCACCTGGAGCGGCGCGCCCGGCTACGTCGAGACGTGGGAGATCAGCACCCAGGCCAGCAGCGCCCGGCTCGCGCTGCAGTCGAGCAGCTACGGAGCCAGCGGCGGCTGGGGGTTCGGCTCGACCTGGCCGGTCGGCGACGGCGTGAGCATCGACCAGGTCAAGGCCGGAGGGTCGCTGTCGGGCGAGTACTGGGAGAACGCCTACGACTCGGCCACGGTCAAGACCACCCGCCAGTTCCACCCCGACCAGTACGAGCGCTGCGCGGGCGCGACGAGCCTCGAGGGGATCGGCAACACCAGCGTCGACAAGACCCAGTGGTACAGCTCATACGTCGCGGGCGATCCTGCCACCGACGGACGGAAGAGCTACTGGAACCACCAGCTCGGGGCGGTGACCCAGCAGGAGAGCCCCGGCTCGGACTGCATCAGCGACCCGGGCGCCGGCCACACCTCGGCCCTGCTGCAGATCATCGACGACCAGGGGGCGTTCCACGGGTGGGTCGGCGTCGAGGCCAGCTTCAATCACCTCGCCACCGGCGGCGCGGTGGTCGCCGCCTTCTACTTCGTCCGCTGAACCAGGGCTGGGGTCTTCAGGCAGCTTTGCGATGACCCGCGGGGCACCACCACCGCGCGCTACTTGCCCTGCAGCAGGTAGCGGGCGGTCGTGTTGCCCGGCGCGCGCACGTACAGGTAGATCCGGCCTTGCCAGACAACCAGCTCGGGGCCGTCGTTGCCGAAGCCGGAAACCACCGGCAACACCGGGTTGACCGGACTCTTCTGCCAGCTCAGCAGGTCGGGCGAGCGGGCGAGCCCGGTGCTCCACTCGGCCTTGTCAAACGGCTGGTCAGTGCTCCCCTCGTAGGCCATGTAGTGGTAGCCGCCCTCGCCGAGGATCTGGCTCCGCTTGCCGACCGTGCCCCTGTCCCAGCCGCTGCTCGAAGTGGGCAGCACCGGGTTGCCGGCGTACTTTTTCGGCGCGCTGGAACCGGTGAAGGTCGCGACCCCGACCTGCACGTCGGTCCCGTCGAAGCCGTGGTAGAAGAGGTAGTAGTCGCCGCCATCCTTGTGCAGCGAGGGCGTGCCGATGTTGACCTTCTCCCAGCCAACCGTGTCGTGGGCGAGGAAGGGCCCAGCGCTGCTTCGCCGAAAGCGAGTCGGGTCGTTGCTGGTCACCATCCCGACATCGCCGGGCCAGCTCGACGAGGTCCCCGCCCCCTCGTAGGCCAGCCTCCAGGTGGCTCCGTCCCTGAGCACGCCGGGAAACGAGGCGAGCCGATCGTCCCAGAACGGCTCCTTTCCGCTGGAGGTCGCGACGGTGACGACCTTGGTGTAGGTGTTGCCGAGCCAGTAGACCCGGTACTCGTACTTGTGCCCGACGACGGGGGTGAAGGCGAGGTTGAAGATCCGGTGGCTCATCGCCTGCGGCCACTGGTCGCGATGAAGCTGGCGCTGAGCAACGACCTGATCGCCGGTGGCATCGTAGACCTCGAGCGTGGCGACTTGCACGTGGTCGATGATGCTGTCGACCATCAGCCTGAACGAGACAACCTGCGGCACCGTGGCGGTGAAGCTGACGTAGGGGCCGTAGATCATGTAGTCCGGCTGGTGCACGCCGGCGTGGGCGGCCCAGCCGCCGGTCTCGGCGACGCCAGTGACGTGCGACAGGTCGGTGATCGCGTCGTAGGCAACCTCCCAGCTGCCGCCGACGTCGAGCACGACCCCCTGGTTGGCGAAGGAGACGCCGTCGGTCGAGGTCGCCAGACCGGTGCGAAAGCGCCAGATCCCGTCGACCTTGACGTTGGTGATGTAGAAGGCATCGAGCCTGGTCTGACCGTCCGTATCGATCGAGAGGAAGTGCAGACCGAAGCCCTTGCCGAGGCCGCTCTGGTCGAGCACGAAGACGGCGTCACCGGAGAACGCAGCCGCCAGCGGAGCAGCCGAGCAGGTCCCCTTGACGCAGACGAAGTGGGTGCAGTCGGCGTTCTTGCTGCATGCGCGGTCGACGCCTTGATCCGCTGCAACAGGTCCCTGATCCCGCGAGCCCTGGTCGTGCGACCCCTGATCCGATGGTGCGACGTCGCTGGCAGGCGGGCGGTCGACAGCACCACGATCACGACCTGCCTCGTCGATGCTGGTGCTGGCGTCGCCGCCAGACACCTTGCCGGCGCAGGCAGCCAGCGTCAGCAGCAACGGCAGCCCCTTCGCGATCATCTCATTCCTGTGGCCGGCAGAGCACCGCATTGTCTCACACACATCGCGTCGACCGTCAGCTAGATGTTGCCCCAGCTACTCTTGCCGGGAGCGGTCCGATCGGTGGTGGCGCTACACCAGGGAATGGATGAGATAGCCGGGGGGTGGACACCTGACTGACCGG
>JAUVBO010000502.1 GCA_030591195.1 Pseudomonadota bacterium | reverse complement strand
GACCATCCATCGTCGCCTCATGGCGTATCTCCAGCCCCCGAGTGGGGTGATGCCTCACCACCTGAATGATGCTGTCTGCAAGATCCGTGACCTGTTTTTGGGGGCTCGACGGACCGGGAAATCCGAACCCCAAAATATTACGATATCAAATACATATGAGCAAATCACCTGGGCTTCGGTCCCTCTCACCCCTTCTCGAATAAGGCCTTCAGCCCCCGGCAATCTGGGGATCCTTTCACCAGGGCCCGCCGACCGACATCCAACGACAGCGGGAGCACCACGCAGCTATGCATAAGTAATCATAGAGTATCATTCAAACACGACTGCGGCTATTTGACCCCGCTTGTTGGCCCGTTATGGCCCGCATCATGCACTCCTGGTCATGGCGAAAGGAGCGCCGATGAGGGGAGCACCAGCGATCGTTGCGAGCACCATCTTGCTAGTCGCCTGTGGCGGTTTCGAGGATGACGGCAACTTCGGCGTCAAGGGATTCGACGAAGCGTCCTTCGCGATCAAGAACGCCGAAGGCGAGTCGAACGTGCTGCGCTCGGGGACCTCGGTCAACGTGGCGAGCGAGAGCCTCCGGCTCGCCGCCAACCACATCTACCGGGTAAGGGTCCGCAACATCAACACCGGCAGCGAGGTGTCCGAGGCCCAGATCCTGACCGACCCGGCCGGGAGCTTGGCGTTGACCACCATCGCCCATGACCTCGGCGAGTTCGACGATGTGGAGGACAGCCACGTCCTGTCGATCACCGTCGAGAGCCTCGAGCAGGACCCCAACGGCTCGCCGGGGATCAAGGGCAAGGTGATCGCCGAGCTCGAGGTGCCGGTGGTGCCGGTGGGCCGCCTGTTGCAGGGACACGGTTTCCAGGTCGATGAGCTGCAGCCGCCCCACGTCTACAGCGCCCAGCCGGACGGACGGCCGGCCAATGCGTTCGTCGTCGGCGCCGTGCCCGACCCGGGGGAGCTCGGCGCGCCGATCTACGCCGCTGGCCGCGGCCTTCCCGAGGGCATCACGGCCGTCGACGTCTACCTGGTCAAGGACAACGACCGCTGGCAGGGCAAGCGGATCCCCCAGCAGGGTGACGCGGCCTGGATCGCCGGACCGGTGCTGGGGCGGGTAGGTGCCGACGGCCTGCTCCAGCCCACCGAGCTGCCCTGGCAGCCGCTGGGGGCGAACATCGGCCCCTACGACATCATCGTCGACGTCGATCGCGACGGTCAGTTCGACTTCTCCTTCTCCGAAAAGGACGGGGCTGACGGCGAGGACAAAGTCGGCCTGACGATCCAATATAGCGCCGCCTGGAGCCGGGCGAAGATGTCGTCCGAGGCCGCCAGCATCTCCGCCGGTGCGGCGAAGCAGGCTGCCGACGCGGCCGACGCCGCGGCCAGTGAAGCCGAGGCCGCGGCCACCTCACCCGAGGCGCTGAAGAAGGCGGCCACCGCGCGCAAGGCCGCCGACGACGCCAAGGCCCAGTGGCTGCTCGCCAAGGCCGCCGCCGAGGCTACCCGCGCTGCCTTTGACCGCGAGCTGGCTGACGCCCCCACCGCCGAGACCAAGGCCGCCGCGGCCGACACCGCGGCCAAGGCCGCCGCCGAGCTCGCCAAGGCCGCCGCCGCCGAGGCCAGCAACGCCGCGCAGGCCCAGCAAGCCTGGGAGATGGCGATCAATGCGAGGATGAGCGCCGCTCACCTGCTGGTCAACCTGGCCTTTGACTCGACGAGCCGCCAGGGCAGCTTCCGCAACACCTACAGTCGCAGCGACAGGGTCTATAGCTACATCAACCCACCGCTGCAGCGGGGCGACAAGCACGCCCGGGTGGCCAAGGTGCTCGTCGCCCACCAGAGCTTCGCCGGCTACTGGAACAACCCGAGGGAGCTGATCCCGGGTGGCCCGGGCGGCATCGGCCGAGTTCCCTACCGTAGCCACACGGTGACCTTCGCCTCGGGCGGCACCGTCACCGGCACCGTGCAGCAGGGCTGCACCAACTCGCCGCCGGTCTCGCTGATCTTCCCCGCGACGATCCCGGTGGAGACCGCTGACATCCTGATGTACGACGTGGTCTTCGACTACGGCAACGACGGCTACTACGACGTCGGCGTGGACTGGCTCGACGTGGTAGGCCACGATCAGCGGACGGGGGTCTTCTCCGCCGCCGAGCTGCTGAAGCTGCCCGACAGCGACGTCTACGGCTTCAAGGTCGTCAGGTAACGCGCCGCCGTTCTCTTCTCATCTCCGGCCCGCGCCCCCCGCGTCCGCGTCCGCTCCCGGATCCGCGCCCGCATCGCCGACCGCCTGGACATCCGGCTTGGACGTCGTCCCGACGTCGGCAGGTCGAACCTGCTGATCGAGCACGGTCCAGAGATAAACCGCGAGGAGGGCGAGGATGATCGCGAACGAGATCCACTCGAATGGCAGCCTGGCCAGCAGGCTCTCGGGCCCGAAGAACCGGCCCCGGGAGCGCCGCCGGATGGTGCGCTCGACCTTGCTGACGAACTCGTCTGGGGCATCGATCCGGTGCAGGCCCGAGAGCGAGCGCATCGTCTCGCGCAGGCTCTCGAGCTCGGCCCGGCAGGCCTCGCAGCCGTCGAGGTGCTCCCCCAGCGCGGCTGTCCGCACGGCGTCGAGCTCGTCCTCGAGAAAGTCGCTGAGCAACGCCTTGGCTTGGTCGTGATCCATCCTGCTCATGCCATATGCTTCTTCAGCCGCTCCTTGAGCGCCATCCGCGCCCGGTGCAGACGCGACTTGACGGTGCCTTCGACCAGCTGGGTAATGCCGGCGATCTCCTGGTAGCTCAACCCTTGCACATCCCGCAACACCACCAGCAGGCGGTGCTCGTCGTCCAGCGCGGCGATGGCCTGCTGCACCGCCGCCTCGAGCCGCTTGCCCTCGAGGATCTTGTCTGGCTGGCTGAGCTGCGCCTGGAGGTGCACCGCCGGGCCGCCGTCGCGACCGGCGGCACCACGCTCAGCGATCTCATCGAGGGGCTGGGCCGCGTGGAAACGCCGGCGGGCGAGGTATTTGTAGCGGTTCTTGCAGTGGTTGGCGGCGATCCGGTAGAGCCAGGTGCTGAACTTGCTATCGCCACGGAAGCTGTCGATCGACTTGAAGACGGTGACGAAGACCTCCTGGGAGAGGTCTTCGGCCTCCTCGCGGTTGCCGAGCATGCGGAAGACGAGGTTGTAGACCTGCTGGTGGTAGGTCCGCATCATCTCGCGGAACGCCGCCTCGTCCCGTTCCCTCAGGCGGCGTATCAGGCGGCGCTCGCGCAGGCTCATCTCGCTCCGGCACAGCTTACTGGGGTTGGACCGCGGAAACCCCTCACGGTTCCGGATTTTACAGGAATACGGGTTGAAGGGGGGCCAGGAACGGGCCCTTGCTCACTGCATGAAGAGCTGGAGGGAGAAGCCGAAGAGGGTCTCGCCGCCGCCGTCGACCATCTGCCGCAGGCCGAAGCCGAGCCCCACCTTACGCGCGTTGAGGCCGAGCCCCGCGGTGACGTAGGTCGCCTCGAGCAGTCGGTCGTGGATCACCCCTCCCCGGAGCGCGTACTTCTTCGCCACGAACAGCTCCGCCCCGCCGTGGAACGAGGGCTTGACCTCGTCGGCCGACGAGAAGTCGAGCTTGGTGTCGAAGTCGAGCAGCAACATCGACACCTGCAGCGCTGCGCCGAGGCCGAGAGCCTGGGGGTAGTTGTCGTCGCCGACGTCGGCGAGGTTATAGCCGACTACCCCGACAGAGAGCATCTTGCCGAGCCGCAGGATGCCGCCCACATCGACGGTCACGGTGCTGATGTCGGCGGTGCTCACCCCGTCAGGCACGTCCTCGGGCAGCTCCCCTTTGTGGTTGATGTACTTGCCCGTCACCCCCAGCACGACCATGCTGCCGAGGGGCATGCTCAGGGCCAGCGTGACCTCGTGGGTCTCCAGCGTCTCCTCGAGGGTGTACGGATCGACACCGCCGGGCTGGGCCAACGTCTGCGTCGGCGAGGAGTGAACGTAGGTGTAGGCCAGACCCGCCGCGAGCTTCGCGGTCACCGAGTCGACGATCGAGGCGTGGAGCTGGCTCGTCGAGTCCGAGGCGCGAAACTGGTAGAGCCCGTTGACGACGTACATCCGTGCCAGGCTCATCCCGGCCGGATTGAGCAGCAGAGCCTCACCGCCGGTGGGCAACGCCCGCAGCGCTTCCCCCATCCCCATCGCACGAATGCCCGACAGGTCTCGGGCG
>JAUVBO010000453.1 GCA_030591195.1 Pseudomonadota bacterium | reverse complement strand
GCCGGCGCGCTCGGGCCTTGAAGCCAGGTCGGCGGTGAGCGACCATCTCGCCCGTCGTCTCACCTCATCTGCTCCCCCCCCACAGGGCGGTGGGCGGCTCGATGCGAACCGGCTAGGCCAGCGTGAACGCTCGGCCGACGAGCACGCACAGGAACGGGAGCGCGATGTCTACCCACCGAGCAGGACGCCCACGGACACGGGATCGCGCGGCCGCGACGTTGCTGACGGTCGCTGCGTTGACCCTGCCGAGCTGCACCGACCAGGGCGTGGGGGTCGACCCGGTCGACCCGGATCTGGCAACGTACGTCGAGCTGGTCGCGCAGGCGGAGCGCCGGCTGGAGACGGATCCCCAGGCCGTGCTGCCGATCCTGCGGCAGCTCTACTACGGCAAGCCCTGGAGCGCGACCTCGAGCAACCCCTTGTGGCGGCTCGTCATCCCGTGCAGCCCCGAGCTGCCCGACCCACGCGCCGCCCTGGGCGACGAGCTCTTCGACGCCCTGGCGTCGAGAGCCGAGACGGGCGGCGTCGACATCGGGCATGTCTTCGCCGGCCTCGAAGCGATGGTCTGCCCCGCGGCCAGGGTCTTGATGGCCGAGATGTCAAACGAGGACTTCGCGACCTGGGGAGGCGACCTCGGCGCTGCCGTCGCCGCGCGCAGCGCCTGTCTGGCGCTGGGCAGTGACGCGGCGAACACGGCGGACTGCGGCGGACTGCCTGGCGGTCAGCCGCTTGACTTCTACGTCGCCCACCACGCGCCGCCCCAGGACCTCGAGGGGGACCTGGACCCGTTCGCGATGCGGGCCGCGCTGATGGGCACCCCCTGTGCCTCGTCCCGCCTGGTCCCGCTCGAGCTCGATCGCCCCCTCTCCGAGGTGCTCGGCGACTACTACCTCGACCCGACCTCGGCCCTCGGCCGCGCCAGGCGGCAGCGCGACCGTTGCGTCCTCGAGCTCCTCGGCGCGACGTTCGCCGCCGATCAGGTCGCCAACCGTGACGTCATCGTCGACCAGATCACGACCCAGGTTTCGAGCTTCGCCGAGACGTACTACCTGACGATCCGATCCACCACGCTCGAGTCGTCGGACAAGAGCGCGCTGCAGCTCGACGCCCGGGAGCTGTCCGACCGCTTCGTCGATCGCCTGGCGCCGTAGCTGACGCTGCGCTCCCTGCGTCCGCGAAATGCCGCGCTGGCACGATGGCTGCGCGACTGCGATGATGTCGCGCTGGGGGAAGAAGAGCGCATGGCAACGCAACACCGCACCTGCGCCGAGGGGCCGCCGCTGCCCGAGATCTCGACCCTCATCAGCCGCGCTGCTCGCGCCAACCCCGAGCGGCCCGCGCTGGTGGTCGACCGCGGCACCGACGAGCTCCCGCCGGAGGTCGTCCGCTGGGACGCGCTCGATCGGCGGTGCCGCCGCGTGGCGCGCGCCCTGGGCAACACCGGAGTGGTGGCCGGCGACCGGGTCGGCATCGCCACCGGCAGCTGTGCGGCGGCGGTCGAGGTGCTGCTCGGCGCGCTGGGGGCCGGGGCCTGCGCCGTGCCCCTGCCGTCCCTCGTGACCCACGATAGCCTCGCGCGAATGATCGACGACGCGCGGCTGCGGCTGCTGCTGACCAGCGGCGGCCCGGCCGCGCCCGATCAGCCGCAGCCCGTCATCGGTCCACCCCGTGGCCCCTGGCGTGACTACCGCCGGTGGCTCGACGAGCGGGCGCCGATCGCGGTGGCGCCGATCGACTCCCAGCCCGATCCGCAGAGCCCGGACGACGCGCCGTTCAACATCATCTACAGCTCCGGCACGACCTCCGAGCCGCGGGGGATCGTCCACAGCCGCCGGATGCGCGCCTTGCAGATCGCCCGGATGGGGCGTCTGGGGCTCGATGACAATCGCGGCCGCGGCCACGTGACCCTGCTGAGCACACCGCTCGGATCCAACGCGACGCTGATCGCGCTGCTGCCGACGCTGGCCTTCGGCGGCACGGTGGTGCTGCTGCCGCGCTTCGACCCCCAGCGCTTCGTCGAGCAGTCGCTGCGCTGGCGGGTCACCGCGACGATGATGGTGCCGACGCAGTATCAACGGATCCTCGCCGAGCCGCGACTGCTCGAGCGCCTTGACCGGAGCAGCTTCCAGCTCGGGCTCTGCACCGGCGCGCCGCTGCCCGCGGCGACGAAGGCGGCGCTGCTTGCCGGCTGGCCCGGCCGCCTGGTGGAGATCTACGGCCAGACCGAGGGGGGCTGCACGACCATGCTCGACCTCGCGGCCCACCCGGACAAGCTCGAGACCGTCGGTCGACCCGCGGCGGGCGTCGAGGTGCGGATCGTCGACGACGACGGCGACCCGCTCGCTCAGGGCGCCGTTGGCGAGATCGTCGGCCGCGCCGCGACGATGATGACCGGCTACCAGGGGCGACGCGACCTCACCGAGCAGCTGACCTGGCGAGACCCAGACCGGCGCGCATTCTACCGCACGGGGGATCTCGGCTGGCTCGATGGCGACGGCTTTCTACACCTCGCCGGACGGCGCAAGGACCTCATCATCTCGGGCGGGCTCAACATCTACCCCGATGATCTGGAGCGGGTCATCGTCGAGCACCCCGACGTCGCCGAGGTCGCCGTGATCGGCGTGCCTTGCCCCCGCCGCGGCGAGGCACCGCTGGCGGTCGTCGTGCCGCGCGCCGGCGCGGCGATAGATCGCGAGGCGCTGGTCGCGTGGGCCAACAGCCAGCTTGGCAAGGCCCAGCGCCTCGCCGGCGTCACCCTGCGCGACAGCCCGCTGCCGCGCAACGGGCTCGGCAAGGTGCTCAAGCGGGAGCTGCGCCGAGGGCCCGCTTGAGGGCAGCGGTCAACGCGGCGAGCTGGTAGGGCTTCTGGATGAAGCCGTCCAGGTCCTGGTGCGCGAAGCGCCGGGCGATCTCCTGCTCGGTGTACCCGCTGGAGATCACGATCGGCACATCGCCCCGGATCTCGCGCAGCGCCCGCGAGCAGAGATCGCCGTCCATCCGCGGCATGGTGAGGTCGAGGAGCACGCAGACGAAATCAGCGGGACGCTCGCGAAACACCGCGACGGCCTGCGCCCCATCGACAGCCGTCACGACGTCGAAGCCCAGCCGACCCAGCATGCTCGCCGCGACCGCCCGAACAGCCTCCTCGTCGTCGACGAGCAGCACCGTGCCTCGTCCCTGCCAGCCGTCGGGCCGCGTGACCCGCGACGGGGGCTTCCTGATCGGCGCGTCCGTGGCCGGAAAGAGCGCCCGAAAGCTCGTTCCCTCGCCGAGGTCACTGCGGACCTCGATTCCACCACGGTGCCCGCGGACGATGCCCTGAACCGCAGCCATGCCGATCCCGCGCCCGGTGAACTTGGTCGTGAAGAATGGCTCGAAGAGCCGCTCCTGGGTCTCGGCGTCCATGCCGCAGCCCGTATCGGCAACCTCGACGAAGACATAGGTCCCGTCAGACAACCCAGTGGCCGCGGTGGATCCTTCGAGCTCCTCGCCGCTGCGCTGCTCGACGCCAGTCGAGACCGTGATCACGCCATCATCGTCACCCAGCGCCTCCGAGGCGTTGGTGATCAGGTTCATCACGACCTGCCGGACCTGTGTCGCGTCGACCTCGATGACCGGCAGGCCGGCGGCGAAGCTGTACTCGATCCTCGCCTTCTTGGAGACCGAGACCTCGAGCAAGTGCGACATCTCGCGGACCAAAGCCGCCAGGTCCAGCGGCTCGAAGACGAAGAGTCCCCGCCCCGAGTAGGCCAGCATCTGCTTGCACAGGTCGGCGGCCCGCCGCGAGGCCGTGACGACCTCCTCGATCCGGCCCCGGGCGTCCGAGCTCGGAGGCAGATCGTAGAGCGCCAGATCCGCGTTGCCGAGGATCGAAGTCAGTAGATTGTTGAAGTCGTGGGCGATGCCGCCGGCCAGGACGCCGAGGCTCTCCAGCTTCTGCGCCTGCCGCACCTGCGCCTCCAGCTGGCTGCGCTGCTGCTCGGCGCGCTTGCGCTCGGTGATGTCGATGGCCATGCCGATCAGGCCGTCAACCGCACCCTGGGCGTCGTACTTGGGCGAGTAGAAGGCTTCGAAGTGGACGCCGCCGACATCGATGATGTCGTGGTGCACCCGGCCCGCCAGCGCCTCGCGCAGGCCGTGGATGATCGCCGGAAAGTCCTGGTACATATCGAAGGCCGACATGCCCACCGCCTGCCCCGGCTTGAGCCCCAGCGCCACCAGCGACTTGCCCTCCGAGAGCAGGAACTTGCCCTCGCGGTCGGTCATGAAGATCACCGGCAGGGCGTGGGTGACGATCGTGCGAAAGCGCTCCTCGCTCTGACGCAGGTCCTCCTCGGCGCGCTTGCGCTGGCTGACGTCACGGAGGCTGGCGAGCATCAGCACCTCAGCGCCCACCACCACGCGACTGAGCGTCACCTCGGCGTCGAAGAGCTCGCCATCGAGGCGCCGGTGGAGAAAGTCG
>JAUVBO010000860.1 GCA_030591195.1 Pseudomonadota bacterium | reverse complement strand
GGGGCCGCTTCTTCGGGCGGGGCCGCTTCTTCGGGCGGGGCCGCTTCTTCGGGCGGGGCCGCCTCGCGGGCAGCGCGACGTCCGGGGCAGGGACCGGAGCGTCTGCCGTGGTGTCGGGTACCCGCGCGTCGGCGACGGCTGGGGCGCGGGCATCCGCGGGGAGCCTCTGGAGCGCCACCGGGGCGGCGTCCGTGAGCCCGCCCGGCTGGGGCGCGCTGGCTTCATGATACGAGTGGCCCAGCGCGCCAGCGCCAGCGCCGACGGCCACCGCGGCCAGTGAAGCGAGCAAGTGAAACGCCACGCGTCGGCGTCGGAGCATCTGCTGGCGGATCACCTTGGTGGATGCCGCGGTCACCCTGGGGCTCTCGATGGCTGGGGGCTGATCGTCGAATAGCTCGCCGTCCGCGGGGACGCGGAACCGCGGGTCCGAGTCGTTGGCCCCACGACCGGCGCGACCCGCGGAGCGCGACGCAGCCGCGCCTGCGGCCGAACGCCCAGGGAGAGTCATCGGACCAACCGGGCTCATCGTCGCCGGCTGCCGCGGGTCCGAGGGGCTGGCGCTAGCGACGCCGATCAGGGTGCTGCCTCCGCCGTAGAGGCGCTCGGCGATCTGCACCAGCTCCTGGCCCAGCTCGTCAGCGCTCTGCCAGCGCTCGCTGGGCTCCTTGGCCATCGCCCGGAGCACCAGATCCTCGAGCGGGGCAGGGATCGATGGGGCCAGCTCCCGAGGCCTCGGCGGCTCCTCCTGGATGTGCTGCACCAGGACCTCCACCGCTGCGTTGCTCTCGAAGGGGAGCCTCCCGGTGAGCATCCTGAACAGCAGCACCCCGAGGGAGTAGAGGTCGCAGCGATGGTCGACGTCGTTGCCCGCTGCCTGTTCGGGCGAGAGGTAGTGGGGGGTGCCGAAGATCGCGCCGGTCTTGGTCAGGCGGCTCTCTTCGTTCTCTCTGAGGATCTTGGCGATGCCGAAGTCGAGCACCTTGACGAAGTCGGGAGCGCCGCGCTTGTTGGTCAGCAGGATGTTGGCCGGCTTGAGATCGCGGTGCACGATCGCCTGGGCGTGGGCGTCCGAGAGCGCCGATGCGATCTGTCGCGCGATGTGAATCACCCTGACGGGAGGCATCGGGGCACCGTCGTCGAGGGCGTCCTCGAGGCTCTGGCCGTCGATGTATTCCATCACCATGAAAGGCAGGCCGTCGTCCGTCTCGCCGACCAGGTAGACAGTGATGATGTTCGGGTGCGAGAGGCTCGCCGCTGCGCGGGCCTCGCGCTCGAAGCGCTTGACCACCTGGGTGTCCCGCAGCAGCTTGCGCCGGAGGATCTTGACGGCGACCCGGCGTTCCATCGTTCGCTGCCAGGCGAGGTAGACCGTCCCCATCGACCCGTGGCCACAGACCTCCTGGATCTCGATCTGCCCCAGCAGGAGCTTGCCGAGCTGGACGTCGGTCGCGACCAGGCCGGCCCCGTCGATCGGGCAAAACCGCGCTTCCGGCCGATAGCGGACGCTGCAAACGGGACAGACGAGGTCTTCGACTGCGGGCGACGGCTCGGTCATAGCGGGTGCGCTGATCATAACAGATGCGGTTGGTGCAACCGGCGCGAAAGCGGCTGGAGTCACGCGAGGAAGTGGCGTGCCGACTCTGGCAGGGCGGCGGCGCCCCGCTCGAACAGGTGGCGGATCGGGATCCGCACCGGCTCGGTCAGTCCCAGGGTCTGCCGCGCGATCGCATCAGCGACGGCGAGCATCGCGGTGAGCCGCCCGGCGTCGAGCACGGCGTCCGGCGGGATCCCCTCGCGGAAATTGAGCGGACAGCAGTCGACATCGTCGTCGCCGTGCCCCACCGGCAGCCCGTGGGTCCGGCAGATCAACGGCCGGAAGGAGTAGACGAGACAGCGGCCGTGGTGGAGCAGGGCGCAACGGGCCGTCGGGCCGGTCCGGGTGCCTGGTGAGGGCTGGGCGGACAGGCGGGACAACCCCTCGGCGAGCGCCAGCGCCTCGACGAGCATCACCGAGAGGCCGTCAGCGCAGCAGTCGGCGCAGCCGACGGCGCAGCGCATCCGCTCCGCGTGAGCGGTCGCCACCCGCGAGAAGAACTGGTCCGCCTTGGCTGCCACCTGAAACCAGGCCCCCAGCACTCGCTCGCGGTCACCGTTCATCGGCGCCGCTCCACGGACGATCTGTCCAAGGCAAGCAAGACCGTGAGACGCCGCGAGCCGTCGGGTGGGTGAACGCGCAGCATCGCCCGGCCCGGCCCTCTCGGTAGCCGGAACACAACGAGCCAGACGTCGGTGGCGCCAGTGGGTTGCCAGAAGATCGGGGCGACGGGCGCCCCGCTGCCTCCTCGCCCGTGACGCGGCGCGCGCTCGAGCGTCAGCAACCGGCCGATGTCTCGGGTGACACGAACGGAGGTCAGGCGTGCGCGGATCGCGAGCCGGGCCTCGCCCCGTGGCCCCTGCCACCTCCGGGGCTGACCCAGGTGCAACGTCCAGCCATCGCCGGCGAGCGTCACCGGCGCTTCGCGTGTCGGCTCCGGGCTCGGCTCGCCGAGGCGACGGGCGCCGGCTGCGATGCCGCCAGCGAGCAGCGGCAGCAACAAGGCCGACAACGGCCACCGCCAGCGTCGCCGACGGGGTCCCGAGGTTGACTCGGCCGCGGGCGCCGAGCTGGCCACCAGCGGCGCGGTCGGTGCGAGCTCGGCGGTCGATGCGAGGCGAAAATCCACGGACTGGTCGTCATCGCCGAGCGCGAGATCCGGCGGGTCGACCTCGGTGGGCAGGGCGGTCAGCGCGGGCTCAGCGTCGTCGGGAAGCACGTGGGGGATGATAGCCGAGGTCGTGGTCCAGGTGGATGGACCTTTGCATGGACCGGAAATGGGATGTGGCGCCTGGTCGTTCTCTGGTAAGCTACTGAAATCGCATTGTTGTCAATCGCTGCTTTCGCTTGGACAGGAGCGCAATTAATGGGAGGTCCGTGCCGGGGGCGCCTAGGGGGTAGGCGAGGG
>JAUVBO010000305.1 GCA_030591195.1 Pseudomonadota bacterium | reverse complement strand
GCAGTGTCAGGGCGATCTCGATCCTTCTCGCCAACTCCTTGCCACGGTCGCTGCCGACGATCGCTACGTGGCCGTGGGTATCGACCATGCCGAAAGCGACCAGGCCAAACTCCGCCCCGCGCTGAAGCACGGTTGACGCAAACGCTCGTCGCTTGGCGGGTGTATCGACGATGTTCGCGTCGTCGCTCAGACGGATCCGGATGTGCGGCCCGATCATTGCTCCCTCCTTCTGCGTCCCTTATCGGGCGGCGTGGGCACAGATTGCGTGCTAGGCCGAAAAAATGATGCAGCCGGAGACGGAGGCGTGAGGCGGAACCGACCGAGAAGAGCGAGAAAGCACGTCGCAGGGCGCTTGACAGGGTGTACCGAGCAGGCTAAATGTCTTGGCTCTGGCGGGGCGTAGCGCAGCCTGGTAGCGCGTTCGGTTCGGGACCGAAAGGCCGGAAGTTCAAATCTTCTCGCCCCGACCAGTTTTTCTTAGTGCTTCAAGATGTTCTGCGAAGGCCCCTCTCCGGGGCCATTCGCGTCTCTGGGCACTTGGTTGGCCTGCAAGCTCGCCGGCTTGACCGGAGGTACGGTACGGGCGACAGGCAGACGATCGTCGACGACCATCGGCGGCGGGCAGGCGGTGGACGCTACGGAGCCTCGGGAGCGGCCTCGTAGTCCTTGCACGTGCCATGCGTGGCTCCCTCGGAGTCGGGCGCGCAGTAGTGGCCGGCGGCGCAGTAGTCGAGAGAGACGTCGCAGGTGTCGCCGAGGCACCTGCCATCGTGGGCGATCGAGACGCCGGTCGCATCGCAGCTGTTACCGTAGGTCTCGCCGTCGCAGCCGCACACCGGGGCAAGCATCTCCGGGCACATCGGGGGCAAGCTTGGCAGGTCGGTGCACTCGCCCTGTTGGATGACGGTGGTCTGCAGCAGGCACTGGCCATCGGCCAGCTTGCAGAACCGGCCGCTGCCGCAGTCGCCATTATCGGTGCACGGCTCGCTGCACTCGCAGGTCTGGCAGCCATTGGCGTCGAGCTTGAAACCATGGACGCAGGCGCCATCCTCGCAGACCACGTCCCAATAGCAGGTGGGCGTGATGGTGACGGTGAAGGTGAAGGAGGTGTTGGACGGGGAGCTCGGCGGGTCCCAGGAGCGGCGTTCCTCGAGCGTCACCGAGTGGGTGCCGACCATCGACAACATTCCCTTGGTTTCCCATGTCATCACGGTCGTGCCGCCACTGCCTGCGAGCATTGGCCCGGCATCGGCAACATACTCGGTCGAGGCCGGGTGGCCGAAGGTTCGGTTGGTGTTTGTGACGCTCCAGTCGTAGCCGGTCGACGGGTTGGACGACAGCTTGACCACGATGTCGGTGCCCTCTTTGACCTCGAACGTCTTGCCGTCGTCGCTCTCAGTGATCACGATCTGATTGCTGACGCTGACGTAGTCGTCACTGCTGACGGGGTCGTCCCCCTTGGCGCCTCCCGCCGTGCTGGGGGTGTGGTCGACGCCACCGCATGCAAACAAGAGAGCAGAAGCCACAACCGGAACCAATCCCCACGACAAACGATGCGTACTGCTATTTCTAAACATTGCGAGCCTCCTGGACTCGTCTCTCCGTAGCTCCCTCGCCCGCGGCACTCTGCAACAGCCGTGCCCGGGCGGCACGCAAGGCAAGGGGTGTGATGTCAAATAGGTACGATGACGGACGCATATTGCCGGCTGCTGAAGATTGCCGGAAGGATGGCGACTGCGTCTGCCACCAAGGGGCGGACAGCCCCTCAGATCACCTCAGGCAGTCGCCGGGTCATCGGGGCGGCTGAGGATCTGCCGCCCGCCCTGCTCGGTGAGGCGCGGCGAGTGGGCACCGCACGACTCGGTGCCCTCACCCGCGTCGCGGTCGGGCGAGGCGTAGAAGCCATGGTCGCGCAGCGCAGCGAGCTTGGGCCGGACATTGCCGTCGAGGTCGTAGTGGAAGAAGCCGGGGAAGATCTCCGGGTGTTGCTCGACCAGGTCAAAGAGCCAGCGGTGCGCGTCGTCGATCTCCACGCGCCAGGCGTGACAGACCTCGTGACCCGTGAGCATGTACTCGGGCAGCAGGTCGGGGCAGAACTGGAACTTCGGATCGCCGCGGTACTCCTCGTAGATCGCGGTCTGGGGCAGGTAGCAGAGCAGCGAGGGCAGCACCCGGGCGCCCATCAGGCGATAGGAAACCATCAGGAAGAGCGTCTGGTAGAAGTCCTCCATCGTCTCGAACGGAAACCCCCAGACGAAGAACGCGTCGACCCGCGGGAAACGCTGCACCGCGGCCGCTACGACCTCGATCGCCTGATCGACGGTGAAGCCCTTTCGCGTCCGCTGCAGCACCGCATTCGAGCCGCTCTCGATGCCGTAGCGGAGCTCGACGCAGCCGGTCTCGGCCATCGCCTGCATCGTCTCGAGGTCGGTCAGGTTGACCCGCCCGAAGGCCTTCCAGTGGATCTTCAGCCCTGAACGGGCGAGCGCGTTGCAGAAGCCGAGCACGTGTTTCTTGGTCGAGACGAAGAACTCGTCCTGGAACAGGAACAGCTTCACGCCCGCCGCCTCGTGCAGCAGCCGCATCTCGTCGATCAGGTCCTCGTAGCCCCGCGAGTAGGTCTCGAAGTTCCACACCGGCGCGACCGAGCAGAAGGTGCAGGGGTAGGGACAGCCGCGCGAGCTGACCATCCCGTAGCCCTCGTAGGCCTTGAGGTCGATGTGATCGTAGGCCGGCCGGGGGATCTCCGAGAGATCCGTGAATCGTGGCTGGGGTGGGCTCAGCCGCGGGCGGCCCTGCTGATCGCGGGCGGCAAGACCCGCGATGCCGGCCAGCGGCCGGCCGTCGTTGACCGCGCGCACGAGCTCGACCACGGTGCGCTCGCCCTCGCCGTGGGCGACGGCATCGATCCAGGGGAAGGCGTCGAGCACCTTGAGCTCGACGCTCTTGGCGCCGACCCCGCCGAGCACGATCACGCGATCGGGGTAGCGGCGGCGCAGCTCCTCGGCCGCCAGGACCGTGAACGGCAGCAGGTTTGCCATGCAGCTCAGCCCGATGATCGGCGCGGGGTCGTGGCAGAAGTCGGCGATCGCCTCGCGGCTGAAGGGATCGTCGCAGTCGTGCTGCTGGTAGTCGCGCAGATCGACATCCAGGCCCGCCTGCTCGAGCGCGGCGGTGAGGTAGAGCGGACCGAGGGGCAGGTGGCGCTCTCGCTCGACGCCATCCATGTGGCGTAGGTAGAGCATGTTGAGGTTGACCAGGGTGATGTCAGCCATCGAGATCGCCTAGCGTTCAGGAACCATCGGGGCGAATGCCAGTGACTGCCGGCATGTCAGGGACCGGCACCGTGTCGGAGGGGGCATCGTACTGTGCGTCGGGGCGGATCCCGGTCGAGTCGTAGCCGGGGACGGTCGAGTCGACGGTCAGGTCGGGATCGGGCCCGGGCATGTCCGGGCGGCTGCCGGTCGCGTCGAAGCCGGCCATGGGAGTCGAGTCGACGGCTGAGTCGGGGAGACCGTCATCCTCGGCCCCGTCGCAGTTGGCCACCGCCACCGCCGCCGCGCCCGCGGCGACTGCGCGCATGAATCCCCGGCGCTCGACGGCGGCCGGGGCGGTGTCGATCCCATCGCTCGCGGCCAGCAGCCGCTCCAGCGGCACGGCGCGGAGCATCGCGCGCTCGGACTCGCGCAGCTTGAAGCCGCGCGCTGCGATCGCCTGCTCGGTGTCGTCGAGCAGCGCGTCGCGAAAGGCCGGATCCTCCGCTGCGGCGTAGAGCACGCGCTCGAGCCCGACGGGCACGGCCTGGATCCGTTCGCCTCGTCGTCGGGACGGCTCGTCGGCCGAGAGCTGACCCCTGGCTCCTGGTGGTTGCTTCGTCCCCATCGTTGGTTCTCCTCGCGTCCCGGTGATCACGTTGCGTCGGGCTGGATGCCGCGGGTCGGGCTCAGGTCGACTGTTGGCTCGGCATCGGCCCCCGCATCCGCCGCGGGGTCGGCCCCGGCATCTGGTGGCGGCGCGATCGCGTCAGGGCGCACGCCGGTGGGTGCGGGATACATGTCCGAGGTCGGCGGGTCGTCGGAGTCCGAGCCGGAGCAGCCCGCCGCTGCGATGGTCATCGCGCCGGCGGCCGCGACGCGCATGAACGTCCGGCGCTCGACGTTGGACGGCGACGTGTCGAGGCTGTCGATCGTGGCAGCCAGTTGGGCTGGGGGGATCGCCTGCAGCATCGCTAGCTCGGAGCTGCGCAGGATCAGCTGGCGAGCTGCGATCGCGGCGGCAGGATCGGCCAGCAGCTGGCGGCGGAAGAGATCGTCATCCGCGGCGACGAACAGGACCCGCTCGACACCGACCGGCACGCCGCGAAGCGAGCGGCGCCAGCGCCCTGGCGGCTGGCCCCCGACGATCGTGGTGCTCACCCCATCCTGTTCTCCGGGCTTGATGTCGGTTTTGTTCCCCATCGCACGCTTCCCTCTTGCGGCCCAACGCCGACCAGCTCAATGATATTTCCAGTAGCGCCACGCAACAACCCATATGGTGAGCCGATGGCCGAAGTCGCGAAGTGGGGAATCATCGCCGGGTGTGAGCGGCGGATCTTTGATCGCGCCAGCGCGGCCGCGATCGTTGCCGGGGAGCTCCAGCCCGCGCGACGGTTCTTCCGCGCCAACGCCGAGCTGTTCGGCGCGGCGCTCGAGGTGCGGGTGGGGGCGTTCGAGCAGCGGACGCTGAAGGACAACCCGGACAACTACGGGGTCTACTTCACCAGCCGGGCGTTCTCGGTTCCGTTTTTTTGGTTCGGGCTCGGATGGGGGAGAGGTGATCCAGCCGAGACGTTGCTGAGTTGGGGGGCGAGCCTGGAGATCAACGGCGGTGCCGTGGCGGCCTTCAAGGACAATGCTGGAGGGCTTCGCGCGGCGTGCGAGGCGGCTGCCGGGAGCGAGGAGCTGCAGCTGCACCGCTTCGCCGAGCACGTCGAGCTGGCGGCCTGGCGGTCCTTCGACTGGCTGCTCGGGCAGCCCGACCAGCGCCTGGCCCTCGAGCGGTTCTGGCTCGGCTACCTCGATCTGCTGGTCACCGCCGAGCTCCCGACCCGGATCGCGGCCTTCGTGCAGGCCGCTCGCTGACCGCAGCGCGATCGGTCACGTCAACTCGGTCTATAGCGGCGTTGTCGCGTTCCAGCGGTCACCCGTGCGGTCGTCGACGAGTCCGCCGCCAGGGCTTCGCCGATCCGCAGCAACCGGCTGCGCGTCGTCTGCAAGATCCTGCAGCGGGAGATGTTGAGGGCTTGGGCGTGCCGCAGCCGCCTGCGGACCTTCGGCAGCCGCTAGCGAGGGCGCAGGTCGGCGAGCACCCGGTCTCTCAAGGCCTCCTTGTCCG
>JAUVBO010000940.1 GCA_030591195.1 Pseudomonadota bacterium | reverse complement strand
GGGCGCCGCGTAGTCGGGCTGGGGCGGCGCCACCGTATCGGCCCCCGCGTCGACGGGGAAGGGGGCCGCGTAGAGCGCCACGTTCCCCCCGTCCTCGCCCGGGAAGGGCGCCGCATACTCGGGTTGCGGGTTGGGGACGCCGGCGTCCGAGCTGCCGGTGCTGGTGTCAGCCACGGGTACCGTGCGGTCAGGATCGTCGGTATCGCAGCCCGGGGCCAGGGCTAGGCCCAGACCCAGGGTCGCCGGGAGCACCACCTTGCGGACACCCTGGCGCACCAGCTCGGCTGCTCGGCGGTCAAAGCCGTCGATGAAGCTTCGGATCCGATCTTTGATGTCACTTTCTTTCATGTCGTCCACTCTCCAAGAGTTCGTTGCTCTCCGCTATGCAAGCGGTGATCCGCTGGTCGAACAATATCAGGTTCGCCCGCGCAACGCCTCGGGATCTCGTCCGTAGTTGCCGTCCGGTCAGGCTCCGGGCGCCGTTTTCGGTCGTCAAGCGGGGTTGACAGCTGACACGGCGCGTGTCGTGTCAGGTTGACGATCCGCCCCAGCTAGCGTCCCGAGCAGTCGGCGCAGCGCCCGCCGGCCTGCCGAAGACCACCACTTGCTTGTCGAAGCCCTGTGGCATGGTCCGCTCGATGAATAACCGATGGGGAATAATAGTATATATTCGAGCTGCCGACGGAGGGGCGCCCGCGATGAAGAGAGCCAAAATCACGACCTGGACGATCGCCGGATCGCTGGCGCTAGCCTGTGGGCTGGGCCTGTCTGTGTCCCGTCCAGCGAACGCCAAGCCCAGAGCGCCGATCGGCATCTGGAAGGCGAGCAAGCAGATCGTCCGCGGCAAGCCGGTCCGCAAGAAGCACGAGGTCACCTGGGAGTTCAAGAAGGGCGGCGACTTCGTCAGCACCACGATTATCCCCAAGCGCTACCCGTTCAAGCGCCAGGGCAAGTGGAAGATCGACAGCCAGGGCAAGCTGGTGGTGACCCTCGGCGGACGGGACCGATCGTTCATTCACCGGATCAAGGGCAAGACGCTCAAGCTGGTCGAGAAGATCGGCCAGAACAAGCTGCCGCGGGTCTATCGGCTGACTCGCGTCAGGGCCAGGTCGAAGTAGAGCGGAGGGGGAGAGATGAATCAGAGACAGAATCGCGCAGCTGTCATCGCGCTGGCGGCGCTCGGGTTGCTGTTGGTGCCGTCCTGCAGTGATCGGCAGGCCACGGACCTCTACGAGCACGGCAACGCCCAGTGCTCCGATCTGCAGGACAACGATGGCGACCAGCTGGTCGACTGCGACGACCCCGGCTGCGATGGTACCGACGTCTGTGGCGGTAGCTCCGACGGTAGCGCGCCTGGGCCCGATGGGGGCGCCGACGGCCCGGTGCTGCCACCACCCCCGCTACCCGGGCAGGTGGTGCACTATTTCACCGCCGGTGGCCAGACCGCTGACGTGGATCTGCTGTTCATGGTCGACAACTCGGGCTCGATGGGCGAGGAGCAGCAGAACCTGGCCAACAACTTCCCGAAGCTGATCGACGCGCTGAAGAGCGCCTCGCTCGGCGGAGATCTGCCCAACCTGCACATCGGGGTGGTGACCTCCGATCTCGGCGCTGGCTCCTACACCAGCCTTCCTTCGTGCGAGGTGCCGGAGGGCGACGACGGCAAGCTGCAGGCGGCGCCCCAGATCGCCGGCTGCGCGGCGCCAACCAGCCAGTGGATCACCTACGCCGATGGCAAGACCAACGTGCCCGGTGACCAGGCAGCGGACCCGATCACGCAGGTCAAGCAGGCCTTCGCCTGCATCGCCAAGGTCGGTACCCAGGGGTGCGGCTTCGAGCAGTCCCTCGAGTCGGCCCGCCGGGCCCTCGACCCGAAGCAAAACCGCAACCCAGGGTTCCTGCGCAGCTCGTCGGTGCTGGCGCTGGTCTTGATCACCGACGAGGACGACTGCTCGGCGCGCAATCCACAGCTCTTCGATCCGACCCAGTACGCCCTGACCGACCCTCTCGGCCCGCTGACCAGCTTTCGCTGCTTCGAGTTCGGCGTCAGCTGCGATATCAACGACCGGGAGCAGCTGGGGCCGCGCCAGGACTGCGTCCCGTCGGGCGACTGGCTGTGGGAGATCAAGACGCGCTACGTCGACTTCCTCTTCGGGATCAAGTCACCCGGCCGGGTGGTGGTCGCCGCCATCGCCGGGCCCACCGATCGGGTCGAGGTCGGCAGGGACGGCAACAACCCGGTCCTCAAGGCGAGCTGCCAGTCGAGCCAGGGCATCGCCGTGCCGGCGATCCGGATCAAGGCGCTGGTCGACGCGGTGGGCGCCGGAGGGTACTTCTCCTCGATCTGCGCCGCGGACTTTGGCCCGGCGCTCGAGGAGGTGGCGGACCGGATCAACACGGCTCGCGGGCTGAGCTGCCTGCGACCGCTCGAGGATACCTCGCCGGCTCCGGGGCTGCAGCCAACGTGTGACGTCGAGCAGCGGGTGGGCGCGGCCACGACCAAGATCCCGCCCTGCAGCGCGGCCAACGGCTGCTTGCCCTGCCCCTGCTGGCGAGTAGCGGCCAAGGCCGAGTGCAAGAGCGGCCACGCGCTCGAGGTTCAGCGCCCGGGCGCCCCTGCAGAGGGCACGCTGATCACGGCCCGCTGCCAGGGCAAGGCCCCCTTAGCCCATCATCATTTCAGTCCTGGCCTGCCGATCCCGGCTTCGACAACGCTAGATTCTCTCGAGGCCTGCTCCGCGCAGC
>JAUVBO010000829.1 GCA_030591195.1 Pseudomonadota bacterium | reverse complement strand
CGCTGGTCCAGTTCATGATCGAGCCCAGCGAGGCCGACGGCATCGAGCGGAACAACTTCGTCCTCCGGCGCTTCAATGTCGGCCTCGACGTGAGCGAGATCCCGGGCAGCTTCCCGTCCGAGTTGACCAAGTTCGAGTGGGCCACCTCCGGGTCTCTCAGGCCAGGATCCTCCCTGGGCTCCTCGGTCGAGGTCATCCCGGGCGAGCTGGCGAAGCGGATCCAGATCCCACCGAACGTGCCAAACCCGACGGTGATGGCGACGGTCCAGGCGGTGGCGGTGCGACTCGGCACCGACTCGGAGATCGAGAGCACCACCTTCCACTACCCGATCGAGCTTTGCTCGGGCTGTCTGGTGCGAAAGCTCGAGGAGTGCCCGACGGGGGCCGAAGACGAGGTGCTCCCTGCCGATATCGTCGGCAATACCTGCGGCCTGCCCCAGGATTCCCCCGTGAGCTGCTGCCCGCTGGATGGCCGAACGGTCTGCCTCCGCTCCGGCAGCTTCTGATCCCGGCGCCGGCCTCACCGGCGCCCATCCCGTCAGGGTCTCTTCCGTCTTCTCGAGTGGGCTCGGACCGCCTTCCGCCCCAGGCCAGCCGCGGCAGACGGCCGCCGGGCGCCATGACAATGTTATGGTGCGGGTGAACGTACCTAGGGTGTGTGAGGAGCCAACCAACCACGATGCGCGAGAGCTATGGCAGCGCCCGCCTGGTGCAGGTGCCGGTCGTCGTTGCGGCCGTCGTCATCTGGGCGACGCAGGCGGCTGGTGCGGGGGCCGCCGACCAGCTCGACCTGGCCAAGCTCCGGCCCTACCTCCCCCGTGGACCCGGTGCCGCCGGGCGGGCGGCGTTGCATGCCGGCCGCTACGGTCCGGCGGCGAGGGCCCTGCGGCAGCACCTCGCCCGTAAGCGCGGGAGCTCGCGTGATCGGCAGCAGGCCCGCTACCTGCTCGGCGTGGCCCTGTTCAAGGGACGCAAGTTTCGCGCCGCCGAGCGGGTCTTCTCCGATCTGGTGCGGGCCTACCCGCTGCTGAGCGACTACCACCGGTTTCACCGGGCCCGTGCGCTCTATCGCCTGCGCGACTTCACCAGCGCCGCTGCTGCCGCCGCGTCGGTCGACCGCAGCTCGGTGCTGCACACGGATGCCGAGCTGGTTCGTGCTGACGCCCTGCGGTCCCTCGGCCGGGCCAAGGAGGCCGTCGCGATCTGGGAGGCCTATCTCAAGCGACACGCCCGAGGAAGGCGCCGCGGCGAGGCGCACTTCCGCGTCGCCGAGGCGCTGAGCAAGACCGCCCCCCGGCGGGCGCTGTTTCATTACCAGCGGGTGGTGGTCCACTCGCCCCTGCACAAGCTGCGGGTCGAGGCCGAGCGCCGGGCACGGCAGCTCGCGACCAAGCTCGATGGTGGCGCCAAGCTGGTCCGCCTCGATGGCGACCAGCGGTTCGCCCAGGCGATGGTCTACTACCGCAAGATGCGCAACGCCCGCTCCGAGGCGGCCTTCGCGGCGGTGCTCCGTGCGAAGAACCTGCCGCCCAAGCGCCGCTGCCGGGCGAGCTACCTGCGGGCCAAGAGCGTCTACAAGGCGCGACAGCGCCAGAGGGCGGCGCCGCTGTTCGCGCAGGCGGCGCGTGACTGTCGCGCCGCTGGTGTCAGCGAGATGGTCGTCAAGAGCCTCTACAACCGCGCCCGCGGGCTGTCGCGCAAGAAGGACTACCGCGGGGCTGCTGCCCAGTACCTCGCCCTCGAGCGTGAGTTCTCGAGCCACAGCTACGCCGACGACGCGCGGCTGCGCGCGGCGGAGGTCTACCAGGCCTGGGGCAAGAAGACCAAGGTCAGGCAGCTGCTGAGCAGCCTGCCGGGGCGCTATCCCAGCGGCGACATGGCCCGCGAGGCGCTCTGGCGCCTGGCCCGCGACGCCTACCTCGCGGGGCGTCACGAGCAGTCCCTCAAGCACCTCGACCGGATTCTCAAGGAGCTCGGTCGGGCGCGGCACTCCTACGCCGAGGGCCAGGCGCTGTACTGGAAGGCTCGGATCCTCGACCTCAAGCGCCGGCGGGGCGCCGCCGACCACTACGAGCGCTGCATCCGCGAGTACCCGCTGTCGTACTACTCGCTGCTGGCCTTCAATCGGCTGCGCGAACGCCATCGCCGCCGCTATCGCAAGCTGCGTCGGCAGCTGATCTTGTCGGTCGGCAAGCGCAAGGTCAGGCCCCCACGGGTCGCGCTGGGGCCGCTGGCCAAGGACCGGCACTTCCGCCGCGGCCTCGAGCTCGCTCGCCTTGGCTTTGGCAGTGACGCTGCCCGGGAGCTTAAGCGTACGGGGCTCGGCATCGGCCGCCGCACGCCGCCCAAGCGGCTCTGGCTCGCCGCGGCGCTCTTTCACGAGGCGGGCATCTGGCGCCTATCGCACCAGGTACCGCGCAGCCGCGACTCACGCTACAAGCGGGAGCATCCCCACGGCGACAACCTACGGCGCTGGCAGATCGCTTACCCCTGGGCGTTCCCGTTGCCGGTCACCGAGGAGGCCCGGCGGTCGCAGATCCCGCCCCAGCTGGTGCTGTCGATCATGCGCGAGGAGAGCGGCTTCTCACCACAGATAGAGTCCTACGCCAACGCCGTCGGGCTGATGCAGCTGATCCTGCCCACCGCGCGCGCCGCCGGGGCCCGGTTCAAGCTGCCCCGCGTCGACCGGGCGGTGCTGCACGACCCGGCGACGAACATCAAGCTCGGCGCCTATCACCTGGGCTGGCTGAACCGCACCTTCTCCGGAAACATGCCGCTGACCATCGCTAGCTACAACGCCGGCCACGGCGCGGTGCAGCGCTGGCTGAGGCGCTTTGGCCGGGCGAAGCTCGACGAGCTGATCGAGCGGATTCCCTACGACCAGACTCGCAACTACACCAAGCGGGTGCTCTCGTCGTTCTTTGCCTACTCGGTGGTCCACCGGCTCCGGCCACGGATCCCCCGCATCGAGCAGGCGCTGCCGAAGGTGATCCGCGCCCGCCTCCGCCCGAAGAAGGCCACCCGCAAGCGGCCGGCGGGCAAAAAACCGTGACTGCGTCCGGGTGCCAGAACTGG
>JAUVBO010000071.1 GCA_030591195.1 Pseudomonadota bacterium | reverse complement strand
GTTTATACCTGCAACAATATTTGTAGCAGACAGAACAATATTTGCACACCCAATAAAATATGTCCAGAATTTCCAGAGGTTCGATGTCTAAATCCGTACCGATATCTTCCCCCTTTGCGCGGTGTCACCATCCGCGGCCGGCAAGGAACGGAGCTGCTGACCGGGTCCTCCCGTTAAAGGCGCCTTCCAAATCCCGCCGAGGAGATCGATGATCCTCTGGGAACCAACACCAACGGACATGGGGAGTGAAGATGACGCACAGACCTCATCCCGGCGCCCTCGTGGCGCTGCTCTTGGCCCTGACCTCGCCGCTCGCCTGTGGGGGCGACGACGTGGGCACCACGTCCGACGCCGCTGGTGAAGACGCGGCCCGCCCGGACGTGGCCCAGCCCGACACGATCGCACCGGACCAGGCCGTGTCGGACGCGGGCGTCGATCTGACCACCGACGCGCTGCAACCCGACACGGCGCCTCCGCCCGACACAGCGCCTCCGCCCGACACGCTGCAACCCGACACGGCGCCTCCGCCCGACACAGCGCCTCCGCCCGACACAGCGCCTCCGCCCGACACGGCGCCTCCGCCCGACACGACGCCTCCGCCCGACACGACGCCTCCGCCCGACTCGCTGCAACCCGACATGCAGGTCTCGAGTTGGTCCGCGCTGTCGGCAGGGACATTCATCATGGGCTCGGCGTCGACCGAGTCCTGTCGCTCGACCAACGAGGATGCACACTCGGTGCAGCTGACCCACGCCTTCGACATCGCCAAGACCGAGGTGCCCCAGGGGAAATTCGCTGCGCTGATGGGGTACGACCCCTCGCACAACACCACCGGCGGCGCGAGCTGCCCGGTGGAGAAGGTCAGCTGGTACGAGGCTGCCGCCTACTGCAACGCCCTCAGCGCGTCAGAGACGTTGACCGCGTGCTACAGCTGCACGGGCAGCGACGCGACCGTGCAGTGCTCGGTAGCCGCGGGCTACACCGGCGCCAACATCTACACCTGTCCGGGCTATCGCCTGCCCACCGAGGCCGAGTGGGAGTACGCCTACCGGGCGGGCAGCTCCTCCGCGTACCACAACAACTCCAACCCCGATCCGCTGCTGTGCAGCAACTGTGCTTCGACGGACCCGAACGCCGACGAGGTCGCCTGGTACTGCGCGAACGCTGGCTACCAGACCCGCCCCGTCGGTGGCAAGACGGCCAACGCCTGGTCGATCCACGACATGGCCGGCAACGTCTGGGAGTGGTGCCACGACGGCTACCTGCCGAGCCTCGGCTCGACCGCGGTCATCGATCCCGTCGGCCCTCTTGGCGGCGCGACCCATCGGGTGATCAAGGGCGGCGCCTACGGCAGCGCGTCGGGGCGGCTGCGCGCTGCCACGCGCGAGTTCCACACGCCGGACACCAGGGCCAGCGTGATCGGGTTTCGCTGCGTCCGCTCCAACTGAGCGCATCTAGGCGCACGTTCGGACACTCGGCATCACGATCCGTCGCCGGCAGGGCTCGGGAGCGGAAAACGCCGCGCGACGAGGAAGAAATGCCTTTGATTCACAGGTAGATTGAAGAGAGCGGCAGGCTGAGCCACTCTATCGGACGATGACCTCGCGAACCCCTCGAGACGCGTCCCGCCACACTCGTGGCGGATTGCGTGCCCGCCTCGCCGCCCTCTGGCGGGGGCGGTTCTTCGTGCCGCTGACGCCCCTCGGGGCGCTGGTGCTGGTCACGGCAGTGCTGATCCACCGCTACGTGGCCGCGGCAGAGGTGGACATCGTGCTCCACGCGGCGAGCCTGGCGGCCATCGGACTGGTGGCCTTCTCGGTGGTGATGGTGCTCGCGACGGCGGTGCTGCTGCACCTCAGGCTCGGTCGCGACGCCGCCGCGCCCAACCATGAGCTCGCGGGCGCCACCCTCGAGTTGGAGAGCGGCCAGGTCTCGGCCACGGGCTACACCTTCCCGCCCCTGCGCGCCTGGCCCCTGGTGCAGCTGCGGCTCCAGTGGGCTGCCCCGTCCGAGGTGGCGGTGATGGTCGAGCACGAGAGTCGGCGGTTCTCGGAGATCGTCACCCCGCTTCGCCGGGGGCGCCACCCGACCTTGCTGCGGAGGTTCATCGTCGGCGACATCTTCGGCCTCGCCCGCTTCGGCTTGCCCCGACGGGCCGCTCGCTCGGTACGGATCCAGCCCGCCCGGGCGCGGCTGTCGGGTCACGTAATCAGCCACGTGGTGGGCGGAGACGCCATCAGCCACCCGGACGGCCCGGCCGGTGGCGACCTGCTCGACATGCGCCGCTACGCCCCCGGCGATCCCCTCCGCCAGGTGCTCTGGAAGGTCTTCGCCCGCACCCGCCAGTTACTGGTGCGCACCCCCGAGCAGGCGATCATGCCCAGCCCCAGCGGTGTCGGATACCTGGTGGCCGGCCCGGGCGACGAGCCCGCCGCTAGCGCCGCGCGCTTCTTCGTCGAAGAGGGTCTGCTCGGCGAGGACTTCCTCTTCGGCGCCGACGGCTGCCCCGATCCGACCAGTGACGTCGCCGAGGCGCTCGAGCAGATCATCACCTCCGCCGACTTTCGCCACCGGGGCGCCCTCGGTCTGCCGCGGTTCCTCGACCGGCTCGACGAGCGGCGGCGGCGCAGCTGCGTGCTCTTCGTCCCGTCGGCGGCCGGCCGCTGGCTCGACCGCCTCGAGCGCCTCGCGCCGCGGTTGCCGGGGGCGCTCGCGGTGCTCGCCGTGGACCACGAGCTCGGCGCTCCGGACCGCGGCCTGCTCTCCCGGCTGCTGCTGCGGGGCTCGACCGGCCCGGAGACCTACCACCAGCACCAGCACCTCGCCGCCAGGGCCCTCGCCCGCTCCCTCGCCCGCTCCCTCGCCCGCTCCCGCGCCCTCGCCCGCGCCCTGCCCGCGCTGGTCGGTCGCCTGCGACGGGCGAGCTTCGAGGTGCGGGTGATCCACCGACCGAGCGGTCAGCTGATCCCCGCGGTCCAGCTCGAGGCGCTCCCCCGATGACCGGGCCGAGCAGCAACGTGGCGACGCCCACCATCCGCCTGGGAAACCTCGCCGGAGCGCCGGGGTCGCGCGCCCGGCTCTGGCCCGCGACCGCCGGCCAGGAGCGCGAGCCACGGCACGTGGTGCTGATCAAGGCGCTGCTCTATGCGCTAGCGACCTCGCTCTACCTCTGGCCCCTCTCCTCGGCGCCGGGGATCGCCGCCGGCGTGGCCTGTGGGTTGCTAGCGATGGCGATCGCCTCGGCGGCCCACAACCTGCGCCTGCGCCTGCCCGCGGCGATCCTCGGCGGCGGCACGCTGCTGATCGGCGCGCTGCTGCTCGGCGATCGCCTGCTCGCGTCGCGCGCCCTGGCCGGCTGGCTCGGCGTGGGGGGATCGTTCATCGCCGCCGACGTGGTGACCTTCGGCATCGGCGGCTTCTGCGTCGTCTTCCTGCTGCGAACCTTGTCCTACCGGGCCCGGGCGCTGTCGCTGCTCGAGGTGCTCTTCGTCGCCGGATCGGTGGCCACGACCCTCGCCTCCCATCGCAACCGAATGGTCAACCGGCCGCGCTTCTTCTCCGACTGGGCCTGGTCGCTGGGCATCGACCCGACGACGGTGTTGATCGCCATCGGCGCTGGCGCGATGCTGCTGGCGGTGCTGCTGTTCCTTCGCCGCCAGCCGCTGCTGAAGCTGCTGACCACCCTGGTGCTGCTGGCCCTGCTCGGGCTGCTGCTGCACCACTTCGCCGAGCAGCGGATCGAGAGCCCTCGCGCCGCCGATGCCCTCGGCCTCACCGGCAAGGACCAGCAGCGTCGCGGCGGCCAGAGCCCGTTCAAGAACGACTACCAGCAGCAGGGTCCACCCCAGCCGGTGGCGGTGGCGATCCTGCGCGACGACTACGCCCCCGAGGACGGGCTGCTCTACTTCCGCCAGCGCGCGCTGTCGAGGTACAACGGCCACCACCTGGTAGCGAGCGAGGCGATGGATCACGACGTGATCACCGCCTACCCGCGCAGCGATCCGGTCGAGGCGAGGGGAGCGACGCAGAACCCCGAGCACCACCTCGAGGTGCCGACGACGATGTACCTGATGGTCGACCACCCGCAGCCGCCGGCGCTGACCCACGCCTGGCGCCTGACCCTGGTCGACAACCCGAACCCGAAGCGCTTCGTCGCGGCCTACGAGGTGCGCTCGCTGGTGTCGTCGGTGCCGCCCAAGCGCCTGCTCGGGCGCCGCTCGATCCCCGACGACTGGCCGCCGGCGCGCCGCCGGCACTACACCGCGCTGCCCGACGATCCGCGCTACCGGACCCTCGCCGACATCGTCGTCCGCCGGATGGATCCACGCTTCTCCCACGACGACATGGCCCGGGCCTACGCGATCAAACGGCACCTCGAGCAGCGGGGATTCTACACTCGCAAGACGACCCACATCAGCAAGCGTGACCCGACCGGGTCGTTTCTGTTCGGCTCGCTGCGCGGCTATTGCGTCCACTTCGCTCACGCCGCGGTCTACCTCTTCCGCAGCCAGGGCATCGCCGCCCGCGTGGCCCTCGGCTACGCGGTGCAGACCCACAAGCGCACCGGCGGCTCGTCGATCCTGATCATGGGTGACCGGGCCCACGCCTGGCCGGAGATCCACCTCGAGGGCGTCGGCTGGGTCAGCTTCGACATCTACCCCGAGCGACCCGACATGCCGCCACCCCAGCCGGTGGACTACGACCTGGAGAAGCTCCTCGGCGAGCTGGCGCGCAACGATCCGACCGGCGGGCTGTCGCCCGAGGGTAAGCCGGTGCGGATCCCGTGGGGCGAGATCGCCCGGGGCACGGCGCTGCTGCTCGCCGCCCTGCTGCTGCTGGCCTACCTGATCAAGGGCACACGCCGGTTCGGGCCAGCCCTGCGCCGGGAAGACCGCGCCCGCTGCCGCGCGACCTACCTCGCCGTGCTCGACCGGCTGAGCGACCTCGGTCAGCCGCGCCGCCACGGCGAGACGCGCGAGCGGCACGCGGCACGGCTCCGCTCACTCGCGCCCAGCCTCGAGCCCCTGACCCGGGCCCACCTGGCGCTGGCCTTCGGCAGCCCCAGCGCGCCGCCAGTGAGCCGCTTCCTCGAGCTGGCTGCCGCGGTGCGGCGCGACCTGCGGCGCAGCATCCACCCCCTGCGGCGGCTGCTCGGGCTGCTCCACCCCGTGGGTTGGCTACGGACACGGTAGACGCCTACACTATGCAACAGGCGGGGCGTAGGGAAGGAACCCGAGGCGCCCGACGGAGTCATAGATCGAGATGGACAACCTGGCAGCAGCGCCGGCGACCGGCGAAGACCCCACCCCCGATGGCGAGGCACCGGTAGCCGCGGCGACGCCGGCGGACGAGGCGGCGCCGTCAGTCGAGACCGCGACGACCCTCGAGCACGCACACGGCGTGGCCGAGCGGCTCTTCGCCCGGATCCGCGACTCGGTGATGGGCCGCGACGAGGTGATCGAGCTGACGCTGGTGGCGTTGCTCGCCGACGGCCACATGCTGCTCGAGGACTACCCCGGATCGGGCAAGACCACCCTGGCCAAGGCCCTCGGCGAGTCGATCATCGACGACGGAGCGATCGTCGAAGGGGGGTCGATCATCGAGGGGGCGCCGCCGGACGCTGACGAGGGGCGCCTGGCGACCTTCCGGCGGATACAGTTCACCCCCGACCTGCTGCCCTCGGACATCACCGGGGTCTTGGTCTTCGACGCCGAGAGCAACACCTTCTCCTTCCGCCGCGGCCCGATCTTCGCCTACGTGGTGCTGGTCGACGAGATCAACCGCACCTCACCGAAGGTCCAGGCGGCCTTGCTCGAGGCCATGGCCGAGAAGCAGGTCACGGTCGACAACGTCAGCCACGCCCTCGACGAGCTGTTCTTCGTGATCGCGACCCAGAACCCGCTCGACGTCGCTGGCACCTACCCGCTGCCCCTGGCCCAGATCGACCGTTTCCTGTTCAAGGTGCGGATGACCCACGTCGAGCGCGCAGCCGAGCTCGACGTGCTCGAGGCCTGGGGCACGCCGAAGGCCCCGTGCGAGCTGCCGCGGGTGCGACGCGGTGAGCTGACCGCTGCCCGGCGCGCGATCCGCGGTCAGGTCGAGGTCGCCCGCGCGGTGAAGGAGTGCCTGGTCGACACGGCGCGCAACCTGCGGGCCGACAGCCGGGTGATCCAGGGCATGTCGACCCGCGCCCTGGTCCAGGCGATCCCGGCGCTGCAGACGCTGGCGATGCTGCGCGGGCGCGACTACGTCTCGAGCGAGGACGTCGAGTACCTGCTGCCGCCGCTGCTGCTGCATCGGGTGGAGATGATCCCCGGCGTCGATGACAACGTGGCGGTGATCCGCGCTGCCGCCGAGGAGCCGGTGGAGTCCCTCTCCCGCGGCACCCTCCGCTGAGCGTCGCACCCGATGCGCTGGCTCGGCAGGCCTCACCCCCCCCCGCCCTCCCCCCGCACCGCCATCGCGGTGGCGGTGCTGTTGTTGACTGTCCTGCTGCTGGAGGGACGGGGGCGTGCGCACCCGCTCGAGGGTGACGCCGAGGAGCAGCGGCTGCTCTCCTGGCTGCGCAAGGAGAAGTTCATCCGCGCCCGGGAGCAGGCCGAGAAGCTGCTCGCCCGCCGACCGACCTCGATCATCGCCCGCTACGCCCTCGCCCAGGCGTTCTTCGAGGAGGAGGCCAACCTGCCACGGGCGCTCCATCACCTCCAGCTGGTCGAGCGACGCTTGCTCCAGCGCCACGGCTCGCCGCCGCGCCACGCGCTGGCCCAGCGCTGGCACCGGAGGGTGCTACTCGACCAGGTGAAGGTGCTCGGCGAGATGGATCGACGCACCGAGCAGCTGGAGGTCATCGGTCGCCACGACGCACTCTACCAGCCAAAGCAGGACCACCGGCGGATCTGGCCGCTGATGAAGCTGCACCGCTTTGCCGAGGCGACGCGGATCGCCAACAAGCTGATCCGCTCCTCCGACGCCGCGAAGCGCGTCTCGGGCTACAACGGGCTGCTGTCGATCGAGTTCGAGCGCGAGCGCCCCCAGGCTTGCTTCAAGGTCGCGATGCGCGCCCTGTCGGCCACCGGCTACCGCTCCTGCGTGCTCAACCTCAACGCCGCCGAGGCGGCCTTCGCGGTGTTCAGGTTCGACGAGGTCGAGCGGCTGGCGCAGCGGTCGGTCCAGGCGCCGCAGAAGGACTGCCCGAGCTCGGCTCACCCTCACCTGGCCAGCCTCTACCTGCTGCGCGGCGACTTCCAGCGGGCGGTCTCGGCGGTCAAGGCCGCCCGCACGGCTGGTGTCGAGCGCCGCCACCGCCAGCAGTTCGAGATGACCCTCAACGCCTGGCTGATGCGGCTGCTCTCGGCCCTCGGCAAGTCCGACAAGGCGCTCGAGCTCGCCCGCCGGGTGGTGCGCGCGCCGGACCGGATGGGGCTGACCAGCTTCTCCCAGGAGCTGATGGAGCTGATCCACACGGTCGACTACCGCGCCGCCCTCGAGGCAGAGATCGAGCGCCTGCGCGAGCGCGCCTCGGCGAGGACGGTCTGGGCGCGGCTGAAGATCTGGCTGCAAATCAAGCGCCACCGGCTCTCGTCCTGGCGCGCCCGGCGCAAGGCCGCGACCCCGCTGGCCAAGGGATCGCGGCTACGGGGCCTGCTGCGGCCGTACCTCAAGCCGCTGCCGCCCTGGCGCACGCCCGAGCTGATCGAGATCGCCGGTCACGGCGTCTTCGCCGAGGCGGTGGAACGCGCCCGGCGAAGAGAGCGGATGAAGGCCCAGGTCGAGCCCTACTTCGCCGCCGGACTCGGCGAGATCGCCTACCGCGAGGGGCGACGGACCCGGGCCCTCGAGCTGGCGCGCCAGGCCCTCGCCGGCCTGCCGAAAGACGAGGTGCTGCTGCGCGGACGGGTGCTCGCCTGGGCCGCCGACGCCGCCCTGGCCCTCGGCAAGGCCAAGCTAGCGCGCGACCACTTCGACGCGGTGCTCTACCGCTGGCCCACGGCTCTGCGCCTGCTCGGCATCCGCGTGCCAGTGGATAAGATCTCGGCCGAAGGTGACCAAGGGAGCACGCTGGCGGCGAAGATCGCCGGCCGCCTGCGGCGATCGCGCCGGCTGAAGCCGACCGGCGGCCTCGGCTTCAAGGTCCACGTCGAGCAGCGGGGCACGGCCGTGCGCAGCTGCCTCTCGGGGCCTCGCGGCCGCCGCTACGCCTGCGGCGTGATCGACCTCTCGAAGGTCGAGGGCAAGGAGGACGAGAAGATCACCGCGGCCGTCGACGCCTTCCACGACCAGGTCTTCGCGCCGAAGATCGATCTGACCCAGCAGGACATCAACAGCCTCGACGGCAGCGCCGTGCGCGGTCGCGCCGACGAGGTGCTGCGGGAGGTCCTCGGCCAATGACGCGACCCTCGACGCTCGCGTTGCTGATGGCGTGCCTCGCGCGACCTGCCGCG
>JAUVBO010000542.1 GCA_030591195.1 Pseudomonadota bacterium | reverse complement strand
CCACCTGTTCGTTCTACGCCCGGCGAGGTCCGATCTGCTCATCGGCCTCGACGCCATGTCCTTGGTGCTCGTTTCCTTTGATGGTCGAGCACCAAGAACCCTTGGCGTGGCTCGAGGTCAGTAGAGCCGCTCGACGTTTGATTTGAGGTAGTAGTGCCCCAGGATCTGCTTGAAATCCTTGCCAGCCTGAGCCATGCCGGTGGCACCGGTCTGGCACATCCCGACACCGTGTCCCCAACCGCCTCCCTTGAAGACGAACACCGGCGAGCCGCCCGGACCGGCCTGCCGGCTGACCAGGAACATCGAGCTCCGCAGCCCGCCCAGCCCGCGGCGGATCCTCAGCTCGCCGCGGAGGTTGGCCTTGCCGAGGGCGCCCTGGACCTCGATCAGGTTTGCCCGCCCGGACACCCCACGCGAGAGCACCCGGAGGTTGCGGATCGGGCCGACACCCAGCTTCCGGGCCAGGGGAGCCAGCGCCGACGCGCGGACGCGCTTGGTCCAGCGGTACTTGGTGCGGTTGTAGCTGCTGCGCGCGCACCAGGTCGGGGGCCGACTGTCGAGCCAGCGGTGGATGTTGCTCGCGGTGATGCCGCTCTCGAAGGGGCGCAAGGTCGAGATCGATGGCCCGTCCAGGTGGCCGCGCAGGGTCGACTCGGCCTCCACCGCCCAGACCTCGTCGTTGTGCTCGGTGTGCCCGCCGCAGGCGGCGCTGTAGACCGTCTTGACCAGGCGGCCGTCGCGCCGGACCAGCACCTGTCCCTTGGTCGCCGAGACTGCCTCGGTGGTCCGAGGATGCTCGGAGCCGGCGCCGCGGTAGACCTGGCAGTGCTGCTTGGCGCAGATCAGGAACGGGTCCACATGATGGCGCGATCCGATCTTGGCCAGCAGATCTCCACGGGCGGCAACCGCCTGGGCCTGCAGGGCAGCGCGGGGAGCGCTGGAGAAGATCTCCGCGGGCACCAGGCCGGCGAGCAGGCGGTCAGCAGGCACGGCGTTGACCACGGCGAGCTTGCCCCGTCGATCGACGGTGACGTAGATCTGACCCCAGTAGGCTCGCGCAGGCCCCTTGCCCCGTCGGATCCGCAGCGGGGTGCGGCCGCGCGGGGCGAACCAGATCACGTCGCGCACCTTGACCTGCCCAGTGCCGTCGCTGTTGCGGGCGATCAGCAGTCCGGACGGACGGCGCTTGAGCTGCCGGATCACGCCCACCATCGGCAGCTTTTTTTGACGATGGTACCGCTCACCAGCAGCGCGGGCCGCCGCATCAGAGGGGAAGGGGCCCTCGGCGAGGACGTAGGCGCGGTTGTCGAAGACCTTGCCCCGGACGCCGAACAGCGTCCCGCTCTCGATCACGCGGACGCGGGCGCCGCGGCCGGTCCAGGTGCGGCGCTGCTGCTGGAGCTTGTCAAAGGCGGAGGCCGGTTCACGGGCCAGCACGACGAAGTGTTCCACCACCGCGGGCTTGGAGCGCCGCAGGCTGACGGTCCAGCGCCGGCCGCCGGTGACCTCGGAGCCGTCCTCGCCATCGGGGAGCACCCGCACCGCGCGATCGCCCTCGATCGTCACCGACGCCTCGCCTTCGGCGATGCCGATGGTGATGATCGGCACGCCCCGACGGTCGAAGGCGAACTGGTTACTGTAGAGCACCCGGAGCTTGTCGGTCCGGTTCAGCCCGGTGGCCTGGCAGACCCCCGGCGGACAGATCCAGGCTGCCGCGAGGGCGGAGTGGGTTATCAGAACGGCTGCCAGCGGAAGACGATTTTCTCTCAGCATCTCGCGTCAGATGCTAGGGGGAAGGGATCCTGGGGGGCAACTTTCTCCGTCAGGGCGGCGGGTCGCAGAAGGAGGACACGTGGCGGAGGTTGAACAGGTTGATCAGGAAATGGGCCAGCATGGCGCCGAACACCGTCCCGGTCGACGAGGCGAGCAGGCCGAAGGCCACTCCGAGGACGACGGCGCTGACGGTCCAGGGCGCGAGGCGGAGCCGGGGCGGGAGGTGGAGCAACCCGAAGATCGCCGAGGTCCAGAGCAGCCCGAGTGACGGCTGCATCGCGCCGCGGAAGAACGTCTCCTCGGCGATCGACGAGAGGCTCGCGAGCCACAGAGCGTCGCGCCAGCGGACCGGCCCGAGCAGGGTGGCGAACCAGCGATAGAGCTCCCGGCCCCAGCCGAAGCGCGCCACCGACCATCGCGACAGGCCAACCACGAGCATCCCGAGGACGGCGCCGACGGCCAGACCGACCGCCGCCCTGGCCGGGGTCGCCCGGGCCGGATCCCAGAAGATCTGCCACCACGGCCGCCCGGCGACCAGGCTCCAGGCCACCGCTCCCGCGAAGGTCAGCCCGTAGAAGACGCCAGCGGTCCGGCTGAACCCTGGCAGTCGCGGTGGGTGGTCGTGGCTCGAGACAACGAGCTCTTCGTGAGGCGGGTGTATAGCCAAATGTCTGCGAGGAGGGGGATTCGAACCCCCACAGAGTTTCCCCCGCCAGCCCCTCAAGCTGGTGCGTCTACCAATTCCGCCATCCTCGCACGGGGAGCCGCCGGTACCTCGGGCTGCTCCCGCGAGCGGGATCTATAGTCGGGCCTCGCGGCGTAGTCAAGCCTCTACGCCCGCCGACGATGGTTGCCGTGTGGCGCGTCACGCCACCGTGCGCTAGAACATCTGGCAGACGTGCCGTGTTGGCGGCGAGCTTTCTTCGTGTTTTGTTGATTGTTGTTTTTTGCTCACCCTATGGGCTGCCGGTCGTTGCATACTGGCGCCTTCCCGATGCGAGGTCATCGAAGCATGAGCAGGCAGTATCCCCCAGCGTGCCATCCACCGCTGTGTCCGAGGGTCGGGCTGGCGCTGCTAGCCAGCGCGTTGTTGTCCAGCGCCTGTACCGTCCGTCCCGACGCATACGAAATAGATGGGCAGGACGTCGAGTTGGTCTTCATGCACTCGGCGGACATCCACTCGCGGCTGCTTCCCTATCATCTGGACGTGGGCGAGACGGACAAGGCCCTCGGGTTGCTCCAGCAGAACGCACCGTTCGGCGGGATGGCCCGGCTCAGCGCGCTGGTTCGGCAGGAGCGTCAGGCTCACGAGCGCTTCGCCTACATCGACACCGGCGATGTCTTCCAGGGCGCACCGATCTTCAACGCCTACGGCGGCAAGCCCGAGTTCATGGCGCTGACCGCGATGGGACTCGACGCCGCGGCCATCGGCAACCACGAGTTCGACAACGGCGCGACACATTTTGTGGAGATGGCCAAGGCCTACACCAACTTCCCGATGCTGGCGGCCAACTACGTGCTCGAGGATCCGGACGTCGAGAGTGGCGCCCCCACCGGCGAGATCGCCCAGCCCTACACGATCCTCAACCTGAAGGGGCTCAGGGTCGGGATCGTCGGCTTCGGCAGCATCAGCTCGATGCGCTCGATCTTCAAGGGCGGCAACTCCAAGGGCATCACGCCGCTGAAGACCAAGGAGGCGATCCAGCAGTACGTCGACTTCCTCCGGCCCCAGGTCGACCTGCTCGTGCTGGTGGCCCACCTCGGCTACCACGACGACCTCGAGTTCGTGCCCCGCACCGAGGGCATCGACATCGTCTTCGACGGCCACCTGCACATCGCCCTCGACCCGCCGAGCGTGATCCAGGACTGCGACGTGGCCAAGCTGCGGCGGGAGGAGGACCGCTACCGCTGCGACACCACCGAGAAGCTGCGTCAGGCGCGCAAGGCCTGCGAGGCGAAGGAGGAGTGCTCGGCGAAGCCGGCCGACCAGCAGCCGGCCTGCAGCAAGGCCTGCGCCCAGGAAGCGATCGACGGCTGCCGCAAGGAGCAGGAGAGCTTCAACTACGCGTCGCGGCTGGCCGAGCTCAAAGAGGACATCGAGGAGCTCGAGCGGCGCCGCTGCGTGCCGCGCAACGTGCTGCTGGTCCACTCGGGCGCCTTCCTCAAGTACACCGGCCGGCTGCAGGTCACGGTTCGCCAGTGCAACCGCCTCGAGCAGCGCGAGGTCTGCGTCGAGCACGACGAGGCGGGCGACTGCGTCACGAAGCGCCCGCGGCTGT
>JAUVBO010000577.1 GCA_030591195.1 Pseudomonadota bacterium | reverse complement strand
TCCGAGCCGATCAACTTCGTCGTGGTGCCCGCGCCCGAGGTCACCGCGGTCAACCCGGGCGTGATCTGCGAGATCGGCGACGAGATGACGGTCAGCATCGAGGGCAGTGGCTTCGTCACCATCGACGACGGCTCGGGAACCCTCGCCCTGCCCCAGGTCAGGATCAACGGCGAGACCTTCACCGAGCCGACGGCCGAGGACTGCACGGCGATCGAGGGTCTGCTGAGCAAGGTCGAGACCTGCAAGCGCCTGGTGGTCACGGTGCCCAAGGGCACCCTCGCCGTCGGCACCCACTCGGTGACCGTGACCAACCCACCACCGGCGGACTGCTCGAGCGACGGTGCCCTCTCGCTGCGGGTGGTCGATCCCCCGACGATCAGCGCGGTGGTCCCGTCCAAGCTCTGCATCGGTGGCGGCGCGCTGGTGGTCAACGGAACGAACTTCTTCGACGGCATCTCCGTCAGCGTCGGCGACGTCTCCGCCGACGCGGTGACCGTGGTCAGTGACACCGAGCTCGGCGCCTCGTTCGGCGCCGTTGGCAGCACCTCGACCACGGCGCTCGACGTCACCGTCGGCTACTCCGACACCTGCAAGGCAACCCTGCCCGCAGCGGTGACCATCGTGCCCGGGCCCCAGCTGTTCTTCGCCGACCCGCCGGTGACCTACAACGGCATCGCGACCCAGATCACGCTCTACGGCTCGGGCTTCTCCGGAGCGCTGCAGAGCATCGCGATCCGCCCCGCGGGCACCAGCGATCCGCCGACGGCGCTGAGCTTCACCTACGACCCGCTGAAGCCGAACCAGGTCCGCGCGGTGGTGCCGATCCAGACCACCGCTGGCGCCTACGACGTGGTGCTGCAGGACCAGACCAACTGCGACGCGGTGCTCGTCGCTGGCCTGAAGGTCGTCGATCAGGTGACGCTGAAGATCACCTCGATCGTGCCGCCGTTCGGCCACGGCCAGTCCACGACGGCGGTGACGGTCTTCGCCGACGACAGCGTGGACGGCGGCTTCCAGGCCGTCCCGCGGCTCTACCTCAACCCGACCGCCGCTGGCGGCCAGGCCGCGGCCATCGGCGCGGTGGCCTTCCTCGACGCCAAGCGCGTCACCGCGCTGGTGCCCGCGGGGCTGGACATCGACACCTACGACCTGATCGTGGTCAACCCCGACGGTGGCGTCGGCCTGCTGAGCCAGGGCTTCGAGGTCACCGCCCTGCCGCCGCCGACGCTGACCGGCATCACCCCCGGCTCGATCGCCAACCTCCTCGACCGGGCGGTCTCGGTCGCCGGCGGTGACATCCGCTCGCCGACGGCCTCGATGCGCTGCCTCGAGAAGAGCTCCGGCAACGAGGTCGAGCAGTCGATCCCGGTGGCGAGCTTCACCGCCAGCCAGGTCGCCATGACCGTCGATGCCAGCCCTTACCCCAACGGCGCCGTCTGCGTGGTGCGGATCACCAACGACGACGGAACCTACGCCGAGATCCCCGGGCTGGTGATCACCAACCCGGCGCAGAACCTCTCGGCGTTCGCCGTCGGACCGAAGCTCGCCAGCCCGCGCCGGGCCCCGGCCGCGGTGGGCAACCAGGCGACCCAGGCCGCTCGGTTCGTCTACGTGATGGGCGGCGACGGCGGGAGCGTCGCGAGCGCGCTCGACACGGTGGAGGTCGCGCCGGTCGACATCTTCGGTCGCCCGGGTGCGTTCTTCGTCCAGCGCAACCGACTCGTCGCGCCGCGGAGCCTCGGCGGCGTCGCCTCGATCGGGCGCTGCCTCTACCTGCTCGGCGGCAGCAACGGCAGCCAGCTCGTCGCCTCGATCGAGCGGGCCTGCATCCTCGATCCCGCCGACCGTCCCCAGGTCACCGACCTGACCCTCGACACCACCACCGATCCCGCCCAGGGGCTCGACCCCGGCGTCTGGTACTACCAGGTCGCGGCGGTGATGTCCGCCAGCCACCCGACGAACCCCGGCGGCGAGACCCTGCCGTCAGAGCCCTTCCCGTTGCTGGTGCCGACGCTCAACAACCGTAAGCTCACCGTCGAGCTGCACTGGAGCGCGGTGGCCGGCGCGGTCGGCTACCGGATCTACCGCAGCCCGGCGGCGGACGCCGCGGCCAACGCGCTGGGGCTGATCGCCAGCATCGACAACGCGGCGACCACCAGCTACCTGGACCTCGGCGACGCCGCCCAGGCCCAGGGGCCGCTGCGGCTCGGCGCCACCAGCGCCTGGCAGACCCTCGCCGCGACCCTCGCCGTGCCGCGCCAGGGCCCGGGCGTCGCTGCGGCCCCCGACCCCGGCGACTCGACCGGCGCCTCCCAGCTGATCTACGTCCTCGGTGGACACGACGGCAGCCAGGCGCTGAGCGGCTACGAGCTGCTGAAGGTGACGGTCAACGCGGACGACAGCCAGACCGCTGCCGCCTCGGTCAGCGCGGGGGGTCAGCAGCTCGGCACGGCCCGCTGGCAGATCGGTCTCTACTCGGTCGGCAACCCCAACGCCTCGTTCGTCGCCACCACGACCCACTTCCTCTACGCCGGCGGGGGCGTGGCGTCCAACGGCTCGACGATGGTCTCGGAGGTCGACGCCTTCGAGGTCATGCCCGGCGGCGCCCTCGGCGCGCCCCAGGAGATCGACACGATGCAGCCGAGCCGCGGCGGCTATGGCTACGCGGCGGCGAACAACTTCCTCTACGCCTTCGGCGGCAACAAGGCCGCCCCGGACGTGACGATCACCTCGATCCGGATCTGCGCCGACGGCTCGGTCCAGCAGTGCACCGCGGGGCCACCCGAGCTCGAGAACTGGAACAACGCCTCGGCCCACCTGACCGTCGGCCGCTACCTGATGGGCTCGGCGGTGCAGAGCGGCTTCATCTACCTGCTCGGCGGCCAGTCGGCCACCGCGCAGGCAACCGACACTACTGAATACTCGAACTGGTAAAGGAGGATCGCGATGCACAGTAGAGCCAGAGCTACGATCTCCGTCGCCGCGTTGTTGCTGCTGACCGCCGGCGTCGTCGAGGCCAGACCGGCGTCGGCGATCCTCGCCTACGGCAAGGTCGGCGGGCTGATCCCGGTGAGCAAGCTCGACCCCAACGTCTCGCTTCGCCTCGGCGGCGGCTACCTGCCGCCGGTGGCGGCGCTGAAGCAGCGCCTCGCCGTGGTGCTCGACTTCGGCTACTCCCAGACCTCCAGCACCGAGACGCTCGACGATCCGCGGGTCGGCGGCGCGAGCTACAGCTACAGCCTGATCGAGCGCGACCTGAACCTGTTCGTCGGTCCGCAGGTCTTCATCCTCGATCCCTTCAAGCGGCTGGTGCCCTACGCCGCGGTGGGGCTCGACCTGCACTTTCTCCAGTCGGACATCGAGGGCGAGGCCGGGGCAGAGGCCTTCGGCAACAACGACGAGGTCTCGACCAAGGTCGGCTTCGCCCTGCGCGCTGGCGTTGGCTACCGTCTCGGACCGGGGCTGATCACCGGCGAGCTGTCGTTCGCCTGGGCACCGCTCGATCATCGGATCACCGGCGACGAGCACCTCGGCCGCCTGGGGCTCCTGGTCGGCTACACCGCCATGCTGGGCTTGTAAGGAGCGAAGCGATGATGACCACGATCAAACACAGCGCCCTCGTGCCCGCTTGCCGCTGGCTGACGCCGGCTCTCGCCCTGCTGCTGCTCGGGTGCTCGCTCGACAACCAGACCCCCGGACCGGCCGGCCCCGACGCCGGCCCCGACGCGCCAGCCAACCTCGAGAGCACCGCGGCGCGCTGCTCCGATGGCGAGGACAACGACGGCGACGGCAAGATCGACTGTGCCGACGACGACTGCGCGATCTTCGTCACCTGCGGCGGCACGGCGAGGGTCGATGCCGCCGTGGCCGATACCACCGTCGTCGACGCCGCCGTGGCCGACGCCGCCGTGGCCGACGCCGCCGTGGCCGATACGGTTG
>JAUVBO010000805.1 GCA_030591195.1 Pseudomonadota bacterium | reverse complement strand
GGTTCGGGGGGGGCGATCTGGGCCCCGCGCCCCCCCCCCCGCCGGGGGGCAAATTACCGCGACCGCGTCAACCCAGGAGACGGTGGAGTGGAGAATCGTCGATGACCATGACCAAGAACGACATCGTCGATGCCCTCTGCGAGAAGCTCGATGACTTCTCCAAGAAGGAGGCTGCCGCGATCGTCGCTTCGCTGTTCGACACGATCAAGGACACCCTCTCAGGAGGCGACACGGTCAAGATCGCAGGGTTTGGCAACTTCGTCATACGCGACAAGCAAGCACGCGTCGGGCGCAACCCTCAGAGCGGCGAGAAGATCACGATCAGCGCGCGCCGCGTCGTGACCTTCAAGGCCAGCCCTTCGCTCAAGGACACCCTGAACGACGCCGGCTAGCCGCGCTCCCAGAAGGACTGACGGCGGCTAGCCGCGCTCCCAGAAGGACTGCAGCGCCTTGGAGCAGAGCGGACGGCTGAGCCGGCGCAGCGCCTTGGCCTGGATCTGCCGGATGCGCTCGCGCGTTACCTCGAAGTCCTGTCCGACCTCCTCGAGCGTGTGCTCGCCCTGCTCGGCGATGCCGAAGCGCATGCGGACGATCTTCTCCTCTCGCGGAGTCAGCTGCGCCAGCACCTTGCGCGTCTGAGCCACCAGGGCGTCGGCGTCCACTACGTCGACCGGGTCGGCGATCCCGTCGTCCTCGAGCAGGTCGGCCAGGCGCGTTCCCTCGTCACCCACCGGCGTCTCGAGCGAGATCGCCTGCCTCGAGCAGGCCATCGCCCTGACCACGATGCCCGGCGCCACCTCGAGCTTGTCGGCGATCTCCTCGACCGTCGGCTCGCGGCCGGCCTGATGGACCAGGATGCAGCTGGCCCGGTAGACCTTGTTGATCGTCTCGTTGACGTGCACCGGCACACGGATCGTGCGCGACTGGTCAGCGATCGCCCGGGTGATCGCCTGCCTGATCCACCAGGTGGCGTAGGTCGCGAACTTGTAGCCGCGCTTGTAGTCGAACTTGTCGACCGCTCGCATCAGGCCGATGTTGCCTTCCTGGATCAGGTCCAGAAACGGCATCCCCCGGTTGGTGTATTTCTTGGCGATGCTGACGACCAGCCGCAGGTTCGCCTCGACCATCTCGGACTTGGCCTTGTCGGCAATCCGCTGGCCCTCGGCCAGATCTCGGTGGGTCCGACGAAGCTCCGCGGTCGACTGGGTGGCCTGGAGCTCAATCCGCTTGATCTGGTCCTGGGCATGTCGAAGCCGGCGCTCCATCTCCACCAGCTCTTCGGTCGTCAGGCCGAGCTTGGTGGTGATTCGGCGCTCGTCGCCCGGCGAACGCCCCGCCTCCCGCAGTGTCCGGCGCAGGGCACGAGCGCTCAACCCCGCCCGCCGCTCGACCTTCTCGATCTGGCCGATGTGCTGCTCGAGCTCGGCCCCGATGCTCTTGACCCGCTGCGCCACGCTGTCGACCAGCTTGCCGTTCAATCGGAGGTCCGTCAGCAGATCGCAAATCCTCGCCACGCTCTTCGCGTGGGCCTGCTGGTGCTTGGTCCTGGCCGCCTTGCTCAGCCCTCGCTGCGAGAGCTTGTCCCTCACCCTGGCGTTACCGCGCTCGAGCGCTTGGACCTTGTCGATGACCTTGATCACGCGGTTGGTGTGCCACTGCTCGTCGAACTCGTCTTCGTCGAGCTCGCTGAGCACGTCCTTGATGCGGAGCTCATCACACCTCAACGCAGCGCCGATGCCGATCACCTCGTGCACTCCGACCCGCGAGCTGAGCAGGACCTCAAGGACCCGGCGGTGCCCCTCGGCGTAGCGCTTGGCGATCTCGACCTCGCCCTCGCGGGTCAGCAGCGAGAGGTTCCCCATCTGGCGCAGGTACAGGCGGATCGGATCGTTGCTCCGGTCGTCCGGGCCGTGGTCCTCCCTGGCAGCGGCCTTGCCAGTCGGCGATGGCTCAGGGAGCGACGCGGGGGCTTCGGGCAGATCCCTGTGCTGCTGGCCGGCTGGATGCAGCGCTTGCGCTCTCTCGAGCGCGGAGCCCTTGTCGGTGGTGCTGGATGCTCGGGCAGCGCCCCCGGCGAGCACCTTGGCCCTCGGCGACCCAGGCTTCTTGCTGCGGCCGTTGGCCCCGCCTCGCGTGGTCACCGCCTTGGCCGCCTTGGTGCTCCGGCCGTTGACCTTGGCCGGCGCGGCTGCCGCCTTGCTCGCCTTGCTCCGGCCTTTGCCCGCCGCGGCCGAGGCCTTGGCGCGCTTGGGCAAGGACGCCTGCTTCGCGGTCCGCTTGGTCGATGGACGGACTGTTTTTCCCATCGCTCTGGGCTTTCCTCGTCGACGTCGTCGAGGCACGCGGTGCCCGTCCCGCCATCAACCTTGAGCCATTAGCACCGATTCCCCATACGCGAGGAGTTTCGCGAGGATTCGTTGCGCGGCGTGGTTTCGGATGAGCCGGGCTTTCCTATAGCACACTCTCAGGCCCCTGAGCTCCTCAGCCTGAAATATCCTATCTTTCTGCATGATTGCTCAATGACAATCCCAGTCGTGATGGGCTTGCGGCTCGACGCGTGCTACACACCCCCAATGCCGCGCTCTTGGGACGAAGACGCTCACTTGCCCGGGCTGAGCCCGGTGATCGACTTCCAGCCGAAGGAGTCGCACTGGGCGCGTTATCTCAACACGTTGCACCTCAAGGCGCTACGACGGGTGGTCGTCGCCCGGCCGTCGGACCGCTACATCGACTACGGCTGCGGCATCGGTCGGATCAGCCGCTGGCTGGCGCCCCAGGTCAGCGAGGTGGTCGGTCTCGACACCTCGGCAGAGATGATCGCGGTCGCCCGCCGCCGCACCTCCGAGGACAATGTTGGCTATCGGTGGATCGAAGCCTCGCCCGCGGACCTGTCCTTGCGCGACTTCGATGGCGCGACCGCGATCTGGGTCATGCAGCACATGCTCGAAGGAGCACAGCTCGGGACAGCCATCGACTTTCTCTGGCGCGCGCTGAAGCCTCAGGCTTCCCTCTACACCCTGGACCGGATCCGTCACGATGCCGCCCAGACCAGCCCCACTGATCACATCTGGGTGCGAACCTGGGCCGAGTACGCTGCAGCCTTCACCAGCCGACGCTTCGAGCTCGTCGACGCCTATCCGGTCATCGTTGG
>JAUVBO010000097.1 GCA_030591195.1 Pseudomonadota bacterium | reverse complement strand
GGTGCAGGAGCCTTTGCCGGTGCAGGAGCCTTTGCCGGTGCAGGAGCCTTTGCCGGTGCAGGAGCCTTAGCCGGTGCAGGAGCCTTTGCCGGTGCAGGAGCCTTTGCTGGAGCAGGAGCCTTCGCTGCCGGGGCGGGCTTCTTCGCCGGTGCCGGGGCGGGCTTCTTCGCCGGATCGGCGGCCTTGTTGTCGTCGGTCGCCTTGCTGTCCTCCGCGGGGGCGGCCTTCTTCGGCGCCGCGGCCTTCTTCTTCAGCGCCGCGGCCTTCTTCAGCGCCTCCTGGACCTTCTTGCGCGCCTTCTCGAGCTTCGCCTTCTCGTTCTTGACCCGCTCCTTGCGGACCTTCTCGGCCTCGGCCGCGCGGGCCTTGAGCCCCGGATCATCCTGGCGGCTGGCGCTGTAGGCGAGGACCATCGAGGTCGCCATGAACGTGACCGCCATGATCGCGGTCATCTTGCTGAGGAATGTCCCCGCCCCCCGACCACCGAAGACGGTCTGGCTCGCGCCTCCGAGGATCCCGACGCCCATGCCGGCGCCCTTGCCGGCCTGGAGCAGGATCACGACGATCAGGAAAAAGCAGATGACGACGTGAATGACTGTGACAAGCGTAATCATCGGAGTCTATTCATGAATTCTGAAACGGCCCGGCCTGGCGGAACCGGCCCGTTTCCTGGTTGTTGCCGTCGGAGCTCGACCGGCCTCCATAACCACCAGCCGGCCTCCTACCACGTAATTAGGCGCACTTCAAGATGCCGATGTAGGCCTCGGGCTTGAGGCTCGCTCCGCCCACCAGCCCACCGTCCACGTCCGGCTGGCCGAGCAGGCCGCTGGCGTTGTCGGCCTTCATGCTCCCACCGTACTGGATCCGCACCGCGTCAGCGAGCTCCGCCGAGTAGAGCTCCTTGAGCTGGCCGCGGAGGAACGCGTGGACCTCCTGGGCCTGGGCGGTGGTCGCGACCTTGCCGGTGCCGATCGCCCAAACCGGCTCGTAGGCGACGATGATCCGGCTGGCGTCCCCCTCGGCCACGCCGGCCAGGGCGACGCCGAGCTGGCGCTTGACAACCTCGAAGGTCTGGCTGGCCTCGCGCTCGCCGAGCAGCTCGCCGATGCAGAGCACCGGCGTCAAGCCGTGGGCGTAGACCGCCTTGACCTTGCGGTTGATCAGCTCGTCGCTCTCGCCGTAGATCTGACGTCGCTCGGAGTGTCCGACGATCACGTGGGTGCAGCCGATGTCCTTGAGCATCGGCACCGAGATCTCGCCGGTGAAGGCACCGTGATCCTCCGGGCTGCAGTCCTGGGCGCAGAGGAGCAGCTTGCTCTGCTCGTTCTGTCGCGCCACGGCTGACAGGGCGGTGAACGGCGGCGCGATGCCGACGTCGACGCTGTTGAGGCTGCCCAAGACGTTGCGGATCGCCCGGGCGAGCTCGAGCGACTCGCCCTGGGTCTTGTGCATCTTCCAGTTGCCGATGATGATCGGTCGTCTCTTTGTCACGGCTGCTCCTCCAGCGCGGCGATACCCGGCAGGGTCTTGCCGCCCATCAGCTCCAGCGACGCGCCGCCGCCGGTGGAAATGTGTGAGATCTGGTCGGCGACGCCGCTGCGCTTGATCGCCGAGACCGAGTCTCCGCCGCCGACGACGCTGTTGGCGTCCGACTCGGCCACGGCTCGAGCTGTCGACATCGTGCCCTCGGCGAAGGGGGCCTTCTCGAACACGCCCATCGGGCCGTTCCAGAAGATGGTCTTCGCGCCGAGCAGGCGCTCGCGGAACGCCGCCCGGGTCTCCTCGCCGATGTCGAGGGCCATCTTGCCCGCTGGCACCTGGTCCGCCGGCGCCACCTCGGCAGCGGTGGACTCGAGGCCGTCGGCGACGATCGCGTCGGTGGGCAGCAGCAGGTCGATGCCCTTGGCCGCGGCCTTGTCGATCAGCCTGCGCGCGGTCTCGAGGCTGTCATCCTCGACCTTCGAGGCGCCGACATCGCCGCCGCGGGCCTTGATGAAGGTGTTGGCCATCGCGCCGCCGATCAGCAGCGCGTCCACGCGGCCGATCATGCTGCCGAGGACCGCGATCTTGTCGCTGACCTTGGCGCCGCCGAGCAGGGCGACGAAGGGGCGCTCCACGTCGCCCAGCAAGCCGCCGAGCTTGTCGACCTCGTCCATCATCAAGAACCCGGCGCCCTTGACGGCGAAGTGCGCCACCATGCCCGCGGTGGAGGCGTGGGCGCGGTGGGCGGTACCGAAGGCGTCGTTGACGTAGACCTCGGCCAGCGAGGCCAGGTCCTCGGCGAAGTCCTCGTGGTTCTTCTTCTCGCCCGGGTTGAATCGCAGGTTCTCGAGCAACACCACGTCGCCGTCACGTGCCTCCTCGATCACCTTCCGGGCAGCGTCACCGCCCGGCTCGTCGGTGACCAGCACCCGATGGTCGCCCCCAAGCAGCTCGACCAGCCTGGCGCCCACCGGCTCCATCCGCAGCTCTGGCACCACCTTGCCTTTGGGGCGTCCGAGGTGGGAGGCGCAGATCAGGCGAGCTCCCGTGCCGAGGATGTGCTCGATGGTTGGCAGCGCCTTGCGGATCCGGGTGTCGTCCGTGATCCGTTGTTGGTCGTCGAGCGGCACGTTGAAGTCGACCCGACAGAAGACCTTCTTGTTGGCCAGATCTAGCTGGTCCACTCGTTTGATCGCCATCGCGACTCTCTCCTTCGAATCGGCGGGCGCAGCCGACGACGAGCGTCGCTGCACGGCACGAGCGCTGGCTCGTGGAGCGCTCGGTGAGGTACATCAGGACGTGACCCGTTGGTCTCGCCGCGTCGACGCTAGAGCTTGGCAGCGACCAACTTACACATGTCCCACATCCGCGCCGAGTAGCCCATCTCGTTGTCGTACCAGGCGAGGACCTTGACGAACTTGTCGTCCATGACCATGGTCGAGCCGAGGTCCGCCGACGAGGAGAAGTGCGAGCTGAGGAAGTCGATCGACACCAGTGGCTCGTCCACCGCCTCGAGCACGCCCTTGAGCGGGCCGTTGGCCGCCGCGCGCATCGCCTCGTTGACCGCGTCGATCGAGGTGCCCTTGGCGAGGTTGGCGGTCAGATCGACCAGCGAGACGTTCGGGGTCGGCACGCGGATCGCCATGCCGTGGACCTTGCCGGCCAGCTCCGGCAGCACCAGGCCGATGGCCTTGGCGGCGCCAGTGGAGGTCGGAATCATCGACACCGCGGCGGCGCGGGCGCGCCGCAGGTCGGACTTCGGGCCGTCGAGGATGTTCTGGGTCGCGGTGTAGGAGTGAATCGTCGTCATCAGCGCCGACTCGATGCCCCAGTTGTCGTGCAGCACCTTGGCCACCGGTGCGAGACAGTTGGTGGTGCACGAGGCGTTGCTGATCACGTGGTGCTTGGCCGGGTCGTAGATCTCGGTGTTGATCCCGATGCACATCGTCGCGTCGATCGCGCCCTTGGCCGGGGCGCTGATGATGACCTTCTTCGCGCCGGCGTCGATGTGCTTGCCCGCCTTCTCGTTGTTCTTGAACAGGCCGGTGCACTCGAGCACGACGTCGACGCCGAGGTCCTTCCAGGGGAGCTTGCCAGGATCGCGCTCCTCGAGGCTCTTGAGGGTCTTGCCGTTGACGGTGATCGTCCCGTCGCCAGACTTGACATCCCCGGGGAAGCGGCGATGGACCGAGTCGTACTTGAGCAGGTGAGCCAGGGTGTCGTCGTCGGTGAGGTCGTTGATCGCGACGATCTCGAGGTCGCTGTTTTTCTCTGCCGCCCAGACGCGCGTGAGGCAGCGGCCGATGCGGCCGAATCCGTTGATGGCTACGCGAACAGACATTGATTCTCTCCGTGGTGGTTGTTCGTTCGTTCCCGGTGGACGGGGTGCGGCAACCTCTGTGTGTTGGTCTCTCGCGCTCGGTGTAGATCAAGCCCGAGCAAATACCCTTCGCACACGCCTCGCTGCTCCGCCCTCGCAATGGCTCCCGGCGCGAGCTCGCCGCTGCTCCGCGCGCTCTCGACGGTCACCGAGACTAGACCCGCGCCGTCGGCAGAAGGCCCATAACGTACCGGTCCGTCCAGCGCAGTGCAAACGGTAACGACCGGCCTCCAGAATGACTGGACGGTCAGTCGGGGTATGGATTCGTGTTGTTCTTACCTGCCACCCGTCCTGCGCACCGAGCGGTGGTGGCGCGAAGTGGCTCGATAGGTACCTGTGAGGCTATTTGGGCAGATTAGGACTGGGCGGGGACCGTCGGGCCTTCCCGCAGGTCGGAGGTCACGAGGCCGATCAGCTCCGTGCTCAGCGACACGATCTGCTTGCTGTCATAGCCGTTCTGCTTGAGCTCCCTGAAGAGGGAACGCGCGATAATTTTAAGGGCTTTGTCGGTCGTTGGTGAGTTGGAAACCTGTGCGAGCAGGGGAGACATGCGCCCATTCCTCCAATGTTCCGGGGCCTGCGCTCCAAGCGCAGGGCAGCGTACAGGCGAGACCCTCTAGCAACATGTATGCCATGCGCGTTGTCCGCGATATTGCAGGAGGACCCCTAGATGACTGCGAAGGTTGCTACGCAGTTGCACGGTATAACCTCGGATTGCTGCGCATTGGCCTTCGCACTAGGACCCTTCGGAAACGCGACAGGCGGCTACAGGGCTTTGCTGTAGATCCCCTTGGCGTCCACGCTCTTGGCCTTCAGCCTCGGAGCCGGCGGCGTTAGCCAACCCGCGCCACCGACGCAAGGACCTTAGAGCTGAGGCGTCGCGCGGGGAGGTAACCTCAGCCGGTGAGGCGGCCGAGGAAGTGCTGCAGCAGCTTTGTCTGCTGGGGATGGACCTCGGTGAAGCGCAGGCCAGCTTCCCACCGTCCCCCGTCGACCTCGGCGCTCCAGACCACGGTGGCCTGGATGTTGAGCGAGGGGGTGGTCGCGTCCTCGATGCCGTCTTCGACCAGGAACAGGTTGACGATCAGCGGCTGCTTCTCCGCCAGACCGAGCGAGAGCACCACACCCACGCCGCCGCCGCTGAGGTTCCTGGTGTGGCAGGGAATGCGATCTTCGCCGAGCAAGAGCTCGGCAGAGACATTGATCGTGTAGCGGGGGTGGGCTCGCCGGTTATCGGTCTGGTTCATCGGCGCTTCTCCGTGTGCTGACCGAGCGCAACGCCTGTCAGAGCCTGGAGCGTGGCTGTGAGTCGCCCGAGGGCCACCGCGCGGGCCTGGGCCGCCTCAGGGGTCTGCGACGACGTACGATTCGGATGTAACAGCACCTCTCTTTGATAGTACAACCGGATGATCTCCTCAATCAGCTTTTGCCGGCGCACCGCTCGCCCGTCGGCGGTGCGGGCCAGGCTGAGCTCTCGGCTGTCGAAGATCAGACGCGAGAGATCCCAGCTCGCGCGCAGCTCCAAGGCGGTCCGCTGGTGGTTATTGGTATCCATCATTGCGGGCTGGTCCGAGCGAAAATCGAGGTATTCTCCCCAGCCGTCCGAGCGGGAGACCTTCACCGACACGCGGGGCAACAGGGCCGCCCAGGCGAGCCTCCGTCGCCACGAGACTGCACGTGACGCGAGCCCTGCGCGCTGGACCGCGGCCGCCACGAGGCGCTGGACGGTCTGCAATTGCGTGGAGCGGGACGGGACGGGCGGGCCTTGGCCCCCCACCTCGTTGGGCAGGAGCACCAGGACCGTCAGCAGTTGCCAGCGTGACATGGGTCCGTGAGTCAGCACCGGCCATGCCAGCCGCGCCATCGATGAATGGTCCTTGAATCAAACGCTTTTTGTGTCTGGCGTTCACCGTCGCCGACGGATGCCGGACGAGGTGCCGGAATCCGGAAGAGATCGCTGGCGACCCTGCGTAACAAAAAGGGTGCGGTGGCAGCGAAAAAGCGGACAAACCGCCCACCGTTGCACGTCACCCTTATTGAACGAGCCCAAACCGCGACGAACCAAAGGCCACTGGAAGCTCACACCCGATGAATGATCGCCAGGTCAGCCCGTGCGCCGCGAAGACCTCCTGGGAGCTGGTCGAGGCGGCGCGGTCGGGCGACGATCTGGCGTTCGAGGAGCTCTACCGGCGGTACCACCTAGCGGTGGCGCGGCGCGTCAGTCACCTGACCGCACCTCACGATCACGACACCGCTGCCGACTTGGTGCAAGAGACCTTCGTCCACGCCCTGCGGGGCCTGGCGAGCTACCGGCGCGAGGCTCCCTTTCTCCACTGGATCTTGCGCATCGCGACCAACGTCGCGCGCAGTCACCACCGCCGGACGCGTCGGCGGCAGGCGCTGCTCTGGTTCTGGCGCCGCCCGGAGGCCGAGCGTGAGGTCGCCGCGCCGGGTCGCCGGGTCGATGACGCCTACGCCGAGCTGCAGGCGGTGCATCGCGCGCTCGCGCAGCTGTCGCCACGGCTACGCGAGGCAGTGATCCTCTTCGAGCTCGAAGGGGTGAGCCTCGCAGACATGGCCTGCCAACTCGCTGTCCCCCTCCACACGGCCGCCTCGCGGCTGCGGCGTGGGCGCCAGCGGCTGAAGCGCTGCCTCGAGCAGGCGGGCTACGGCGCGGGCGACCTGCCGGTGAGGCAGCGCGAGGGGCAGGAGGCCGGTCACTCGCCGCCCCGCGCCCCTGCAACACGGCAATCGGTGCCACCGCGACTGCAGGGCGCGGTGGTGGTCCCGCTGGCGAGGAGCTGCGAGCCATGAGCAACCAGCGCGTAGGGGGAGAAGATCTGCTCAGCAGGGCTCGGGTCCAGTCCGGGGCCGTCGCCGAGGGACGGCTGCGACAGGTGCCCTCGCATTGGCGACCCCGGACCGTCCGGACCGGGACGCGCCGCTACGACTGGGCACGGCAAGTCACCAGCCTGGGCGCTGCGGTCCTCGCTGTCCTGGTACTCGTGGGTGCCGGCGTGACCTGGGCCGTGATCGGTGAACACCCGGTCCCCCGCCGGGTCCCGACCCTCGGCGAGCTGCTGCAGCAGGAGGGGCAAAACGCGGGCCCGCCGCCGGTAGCCCGGGTGGGGGCGAGTAGACGGTCGCCAAGTCCCGCACGCGCGACTGGGCGTGCGGTGGTCGAGAAGGCCCCCCTGGGTGGGGCGACCCGCAGGCCGCAGGCTCCCGCCAGCACGGTGCAGCGCCCCCCCCAGGCGGCGAGCTCCAAGGTCGCTGCCGGGCCCACCGACCGGCGCGGGATGGTGGTCTTCGACCAGCCCGCGGGTGACCTGATCATCGTCTTGCCGAAGTCGAAGCAGGGGCCGCTGTGGACGCCGGAGGACTTCGGCAAGTACATGCGGATGCGTAGCCGCTCGCTGAGCTATTGACCACCGAGGCTGTTCAGGAGACGCGGTCGCCGGGCTGGGCGTCGTCGTCGGCCCACAGTAGCTTCACGCGCTGCTCGGGTGCGTCGTGGGGAGTGCCGCTGGCGCAGACCATGCCTTCGCTGACCCCGAACTTCATCTTGCGCGGCTTGAGGTTCGCCACACAGACCACCTTGCGCCCGACCAGCGCCGCCGGATCGTCGTAGAAAGCGCGCACGCCGGCGAAGACCGTGCGCTCGCCGAGGGGCCCGAGGTCGAGGCTCAGCTGGAGCAGCTTTTTTGCCTTGGGGACCTTCTCGGCGGCCTTGATCTGCGCCACCCGCAGGTCGATCTTGATGAAGTCGTCGATGGTGCACTCGGCGG
>JAUVBO010000274.1 GCA_030591195.1 Pseudomonadota bacterium | reverse complement strand
GACGCCGGCGGAGTGGGTGTACCTTTGGGCGTTCGGGAGATGAGGCTAGTCGACGACGGCGACAGCAGCCGTTTCGGGTTGATGTTGTCGGCCATCTGCCGTCGCCGCCAGCGGAGTGGGTGTACCTCTGGGCGTTCGGGAGATGAGGCTAGTCGACGACGACGACAGCGGCCGTTGAATCTGTCTGGTTCGATCTCCTTGGAGTCTCCGGCAGCCTTGCCTGCCGCGTGCCTCCTCACTGCTTGCACAAACAAAGCAATGTGTATGCCACCGACCCTTGTGTCGCGATCTGACGAAACCAGACGTTTTTCCGCCGAGAGGCGTGCACGGGGCCGGTGAGCGGCGCCCACGGTGGCGGGCGAGGCATGCACACAAAGGACAGCACCGGGGTCTGCACGGGCTGAATTTGCTTACCGCCCCCCAGTGATGGCCGTGACCCCGACGGCTATCAGGTGCGCGCAGATCAACAGACCGATGGCCCTCATCGCCCAGCTCAACCACCGGCGCCGGCGTATCGGCTCGACGAAGGCCAGCGGCAGGGTGTAGAGGGAGGTGCCGACGAACAGCGCCACGAAGAGCAGCAACGCGCTGACCGCGCCCGAGGCCTGCAAGCCGAGGCCGACGGCGGCGATGAACGGCGGGCAGGGGCTGATCCCCTGAGCCACCCCGAGCAACAGCGCTCCGGCCGCGCGCTCGCCGTGACGCCAGCAACGTTGGCTCGTCGACGGCCTGATCAACGAGACGAGCAACATCGCCGCCGCGGCCAGGCGCGCCACGCCCTGGGCCCAGCCGGGCAGGGCGAGCTCCCAGCGGGCAAAGAGCGCCACCAGCGCGCCGACGGTGAGGTAGGCGATCAGCCGGCCGAGGTTGTACCAGCCGACCACGCGGAGGGTGGCGCCCACCGACGACCAACGAGCAGCCGAGGCCTCGGGCGAGACTGCCACCAGATAGGGCCCCATCACCGAGGCACAGCTCCAGAAGCAATGGCTGCCGGAGGTCAGGCCGAGCAGCAGCCCGGTCAGGGTCGCGGCCCAGGGGTTCATTCGAGCCGCGGCCGCACCGTCGGTGGCATGGTCAGCGGCGTGCGCCCGTCTCTCGACTTGGCATCCACGCGGGCGCCCTGCTCGATCAGGTACTGAGCGACCTCGCGACTGGCGGCGATGTGTAGTGGAGTCATGCCGTCGATGTCACGCGCTTGAAGCGATGAGCCGGCCTTGATCAGCAGCTCGGCGACCTTGCGGGTCCGAGCCTCGTGCAGCGGGGTCATGTCGAGCTTGTTGCGAGCCATCGGGTCGGCCCGCCGAGCGATCAGCAGCGCCACCAGCGAGGCGTGACCCTTGCGAGCGGCCCAGTGAAGGGGCGTCATCCCGACCTGGTCCACCGGGCTCGCGGGGGCGCCGCGCTCGAGCAAGCGACTGGCGGCAACCTCTCGGCCGAAGATCGCCGCCACGTGCAGCGCGGTCCAGCCGTGGGGACCGCGCTGGCGCACCGCCTTGCCCTTGGCCTTGGCCGTCAGCCGGTCGAGGGCCAGCAGGTCACCGCTGGCCACGGCGCGGAGGATCGGCGGTGCCCCCGGGGGCAGCGGGCTCGTCTGAGCCGATCGCTGGCAGGCTGAGGACACGGCGAGCAGCGCGACCAGCGCAGTGCCGCTTGACACCTCGGCGGCACGCCGCAGAATAATCGCGGTGCTGCTTCGAACCTGCATAGCCCGCCTCCTGCTCCCGCTCCTCGGGTTCACAGCCAACCTGAGCTGCGGCAAGGGAGACGACCGCGTCGATCTGACGCGCTTCGTCGCCGTCGATCCTGGCCCCTCCGTGATCGGGCTACCGACCAGGGTACCAAAGAAGATACGCGTCACCGTCCGCAACGTCTCGGAGACAGAGCTTAAGGGGTTGCGACTCTCGGTCAAGAGCGATGCCTGCCGAGGCGAGGTCCGCCCGGCCCGCGTAACCCGATTGATCCCCGGAGACCGCACCTCCTTCGACGCCACCCTCACCCGCGCCGAGAGTGCCGCATCCCAGCGTTATCCGCTGAAGCTCACCCTGCGCGCCAAAGGGCTCCCCCTGCCCGCGGGCATCGACCTCGTGGTCGATCTCCGGCGTGGCCCCGACCGCAAGTGGATCGACGTCGGCCAGGTCAAGCTCGTGCGACGAACCAGCGGCCGGGGCGGCCTCTACCTGCTGGCCGCCCTGCCCTTGTTGCTGGTGATCGGCTGGCTGCTGTGGCGCGTGAGCCACCGTCGCCCCAAGGGCGCGGAGACCGACGAGCCACCCGATGAAGCCGCTTGATGGTCGCTCTGCTCAGCTGTCGCCGAGCATCTCGTAGAACGCCTCGAGCCGGTTCTTCAGCACCGCCTGGCCGGCGCCACCCTGCATCTCCGTGTGCAGCTGAAGCACCGGCAGCCCCCGCCCCCGCAGCACCTCGCTGACGCGCAGGTGCTCGAGGTCGTAGAGCTGACAGAGGCGCAGGGTGTGGTAGACCACGCCATCGGCGCGGCTCTGGCTGGCGAGCTCGAGCAGCCGATCGATCCGGTGGTCGCTCTCGACGAAGCAGGGGCAGGTGCAGGGCAGCAGGGTCCGCTCGGCGGCGGCACGGATCAGCCCACCCTTGGTCCGCTCGTCCACCACCGCCGGGCTGTAGAGCCGCTGGGTTCCCGAGCAGAGCTCGTCGGCGACGATCTCGCCGCCGCTGTCCTCGATCAGGTCGAGCAACGAGAGATCGGGGAAGAACACCGGCGAGCCGGTGAGCAGCACCCGCAGCGGGCCCTCGGATCGATCGGCCCGGCCGGCGCCGTCCTTGGCGGCGGCCAGCTCGGTGATCAGCTCCTCGACCCGCTCGACCCACCAGGCCGGATCGGCGATGAAGCTCGCCTGCATCACCAGGAACATGTCCCGCCCGGAGAGCGCCCCGGGGCCCGCGGTGAGCCTCAGCTGCTGCAGCCGTCGCTGGGCGGCGCTGCGCCGGTTGATCAACGAGACCGCCGCGGCGAGGGTGCCCCGTCGCACCCGCTGGCCCGAGAGCTTCTCCGTGCGCTTGACCAGCGCACGCAGCTGCTCCAGCCAGATCGACGCCCCGCCCCCCCCCCGCCGCCGCAGATCCCCGCCCCGCTGGGAGTGGGGCAGGTGCAGCGAGAAGACCTCCCGCCGATCGCCGAGCAGGGTGGCCAGCTTGCGCTTGCCGTCGCAGGAGGTCGGCACCACCAGCAGGTCGGCGCGCGCGACGTAGGGCAACCCGCCGAGCTCGGCGCCGACGATCGCCTTGATCTCAGGGCAGGTGTCGGTGGGCAGCAGCCGCGCGCCAGCCTCGACGGCCTGGCTCTCGCCGAGCTCGAGCCGCAGCGGGATCGCCCCGGCCGCGAGGATCAGCTCGTCGGGGACGAAGTTGCAGAAATAGCCGACCACCGGGCGCCCGGAGCGCTCGATCTCCTCACGCCGCCAGTCGTCGACCAGCAGGCTGTCGAAGGCCTTCATCGCTCGCGGTCGGCCATCACCACCCGCCGCGGCGATTCGCTCCACCGTGGCCCGCGCCGCGCGATCGTAGGCCGCTCGGAGGTCGAGACGCTCGGAGGCGGCGACGAAGCGCCGCTCGGGAATCGGGTGCTTGATCGAGGTGCAGCGGGGGCTCATCGTCTCACTCGCTCCGTGCGCTTGTCCCTCGCCGCCGACGCCACGACCCGCTTGCCGAGGAAGGTCCGCTCGAGGCAGTCGGGCTCGGGGCAGGACTCGACGCAGCGCAGGCACATGGTGCACTCGCAGGCGCTGACCGGCCCGTCGCGGTCGCCCTCGAACACCGTCAGGTTGTCCACCGGGCAGACGCGGGCGCAGGCCCCGCAGCGGGTGCACTTGCGCGCGCGCTTGTGCAGCGCCGCCATCCCGTAGCGGTTGAACGGCGCGCTCAGCCCGCCGATCGGGCAAATCCGGCAGTAGAGCCGCCGGACAAAGAACGACAGCACCAGTGCACCGAGGGCGAGGAAGCCGAGGATCGTCAGCACGGTGCTGGTGACGGTGCGGAAGTTGGTCCAGCAGATCGACGCCCCCGAGAGCAAGGGCGAGACGATCTTGCCGACGCAGACCTGGCAGAAGGGCAGCAACAGATCGCCCCGGGAGCCGGAGAGGGCTGGCACCGCGCCGAGGATCGACATCGTCAGGCTCGACAACAGCAGCAGGTACTTGGTCCAGACCAGGGCCTCACGGGCGCTGCGCGGCAGCTGTAGGTGGTCGAGGCCGATCAGCTTGCGCAGCCCGGTTAGCAGGTCGCCGAGGAAGCCGAACGGGCAGACCCAGCCGCACCAGAGGCGGCCAGCGGCGAACATCAACAACAGCAGCAGCAGCAGGTGGGGCACGATCTCGACCACGGGGGTGAGCCAGGTCAGGTGCTCGGCGAGGAACGCCAGGCTGCAGCCAGTGAACATCCCCTTGTGCTGGTAGTAGCAGGAGGTCGCCGGCAGGTAAGCATCGACCCGGACCGGCTCGCGCTCGACCCAGCGCACGCCGCGGCCACGCTCGTACTTGCCGCCGTAGCCCGACTCGTCGACGATCTCCGCCTGGCCGTGATCGAGCGGGCGCACGAAGAGAAAGCCGCCAAAGACGATCAGGATGAAGCAGAGGGTCTGGCTGACCCGTCGTGCGAGCGCGATCCGGTTCATGCAGAGCTACCGAGCCATCAAATATACCAGCGCAGCGGCTCGGCGCACGTCCGCAGGGATCATCAGCGGAAGATCATCGGGCGACCGTGGCGCAGCACCAGCCGAGCGCACAGCCAGCGCTCTAGCTGGAGAACGACACCGCGAGCTGGGTGATGAAGACGTGGATCTCACCGGGCGAGCCAAACAGCGACAGCTCCTCGGGCTCGTCGAGCCAGTCATAGAGCGAGTACTCGGCGCGCCAGAGGACCTGGTCGGTGATCCGCCAGTTGAGCCCGCCAGCAACCTCGAGGATCTGCTGGTGATCGAGCGCATCGTTCGGGTTCGAGGTGCCGATCCGCACGAACGGCTGGAGCCCCACGGAGAGCGGCAGCTTGTAGGCCACCACCCCGTAGGCGCCCCAGGCGACGCTGTCGGCCGCCCGCTCGCCCGTCGGCGGCGCGCCGGCCGGCGTCAACGACGGTCGCTTGCCGTCCTCGTAGAAGGTCCAGAGCGCCATCCCCTCGGCGAGAAATGTCAGCGGCCCGTAGTCCAGGCGCAGGTCGGCGCCCGCGGCCGTCTCGCGCGCGGCGATGGTGGTCTCCTCGATGATGTCGAAGGAGGGCTCGTCCGGGTCGGACGAGAAGGCGAGCCGCTGCTTGTAGTCGGAGTAGCGACCGGAATAGACCGACAGGCCGATCTTCCAGCTCAATAATCCCTGGCCCGACAGGGCGACCCTGCCCCCAACCGCCTTGTCCTTGTCGTGATCGATCAGCGTCGCCGTCGGCCCGCGGCCGTTGCTCAGCGTCGCCGCGTACTCGAGCTCGAGGTCGTTGAAGAAGAGCATCCCGCTGCACAGCAGGCCCAGCTGCCGCTCGGGGAAGCGGCCGAACTGGGCGGTGTAGAAATAGGGCGT
>JAUVBO010000492.1 GCA_030591195.1 Pseudomonadota bacterium | reverse complement strand
TGGGACGGCGCCTACAAGCCCGCGGTGGCGGTGCCCAGCGCGAGCTCGGCGACGACGCTCAGCCTCTCCTTCCGCCTGCCGAAGGGCGCCGCGGCGCTCCAGGGCTACCGGGTGCGCTTCGCGCCGCCCGATTGCCCGTCGCTGCGGCTCTCGCTGCCTGGTGCCCAGCGGTGAGCCAACCTCAGGCCCCCGGACGGTCCGCAGCTGGTAGGGAAGCTCCGAGGGAGTCTGGCTCCCGCGGCCGATCGCGATCGAACCGTACGGTAACGCTCGGCTCCGGCGGGTGGCCGATCCACGCGCTGCGACCGAGCTGCTGGGGCCCGCCGAGGGCCCAGGGCAAGATCGCCTCGCTCGGCAGCTCGAGCGCGATCTCCCGATCGATCGGCGTGCGCAGGTAGGACTCGACGGCGTCACAGATCACTTCGTGCTCCGCCCCGCCGGGCGCCAGATCGAGGAACCGGCCGTAGGCATCGACCTTGACCGCGATCCGCAGCCGGCTGCGGTCGGTGATCTGGCGACCGAGCAGCATCGTCGTACCGAGGCCGCAGCTCCGCCGCCCGAGCCGTGAGCGCTGGCTCTCGGGGACCTTCACCACCCGTCGCTGCATCTGCTCGACACTCACCCCGTCGCCGAGGCGCCGCCGGAGCAACGCCTCGAGCCCGGCAGCGGTTCGGCCGCGCATCACCTGAACCCGCGCGTCGGCCGGGGTGGCCGACGCGGGGCAGCGCTGGTGTAGCTGGCGGGAGAAGCCGACCAGCGAGAGCAACCGCTGGAACAGCCGGTCGGACTCGGGGCCCTGGCTGACCCGATACTTGCTCCAGGCGCGGTGGAGCAGCGAGAGCAGCCGGTGATGGAAGATATTGAGGAAGTCGCAGACCCGCTCGCCGGCGGGCTCGGTCGAGATCGCTGCCATGTGATCAGCGTAGGCCGTCGGAAGCGGCGAGTCGGCACCGAAGAGCCCGAAGAAGGTCGTCGTCAGCTCGACCCGCTCCTGGTCCTCGCTGAGGCTGACCGCCTCGATGTCCCGCGCCGGGAAGCTGAGCGACGCCGACGGGCGCAGCCGGATCCGCTCGGCGTCGGCGGGCCCCTGCTCGCCCACTCGCGCCGCCTCGGGCCAGAGCTGCTCGACGAAGTGCACCACCTCGAAGAACGAGGTGTGCTTGCCCTCGGCGAGCAGCGCCGTCAGCAGCTCAGCTTTTGGTCGGCCAGCCTCTTTGGCCATCGCTCGACTCCCTTGTCCTTGTAGCGCCGCAGGGCGAACTCCGTGAAGTGGTTGATCGGCGCAGTGGTCGAGAGCACCCGGTCGATCACGCAGCCGAAGAGGTGTAGCTCACCGGGGCTACCGAAGACCGACTCGTCGATGGTGACTTCCGTGCGGATCCCGCGCACCGGGTCTCCCCCGAGCAAGCCGCGCGCCTCGGAGGTCTCCACCGCTCGAAGCGCCTCGAGCAGCAGATCGTGCTCCCGGCCGGCCTGGAGGTCGACCAGCGAGCGGAAGTTGTACAGGTCGAGCGCCGCGTGCAGGGCCGGCAAGCTCGACATCTCTCGCTGGGCGAGGGCGAGGTGCGAGACGAGCGCGTGGCGCAGCAGGGCGCCGCGCGGTGGGTCCACCGGCGGGCTGACCGCGGTGATGTTGCGGCACCCCAGCCCGGGGAAGGCGCCGGCCAGCACCCCCGGCACCTGGCAGATGTCGCCGACCCGCAGGCCGAGCGGCAGCCGGCCGTTGGTGCAGAGCAGATCGGCCATCACCGTCTCCTCGGTGGGCCGCGCGTTGATCGGTAGCTCCTCGTGGATCCTGACGTGGCTCCGGGCGCCCTCGCCTTCGGGCAGCTCACGCCGGTGGAGCTGGCAGAAGCGCACCACCTCCTCCGCTCCGCCGGACGGCCGACACTCGAGGGAGTTGAGCAACGGGTAGTCGATCAGCCCTCGCTCGGACTGGCCGCTGACCTTGAGCAGCCGGTAGATCTCGTAGTGCCCGTGCTGCCCCGCCGGCCGGATCGAGATCTCGCTGTCGAGCGGGCCGCGCTGGACCGGGTCGGCGGTATGCGGGAAGACGTTGACCACCGGGGTGCAGCCGAGACGGAAGTTGCGCGAGCCGAGCTGCAGCGGCTGGTGGCCGTCGGTGCGCAGCTCGACCTCGAGCTCGACCTCGTCGCCACCCGACCCGGCCTGCCCACCGGCAGCCCGCCCGACCCGCCGGGCGAGCGCGCCGTAGAACCCCACCAGATCGACGAAGAGGAACTTCTGCGGCAGGGTGAAGTACTCCTGCAGCAACCTCAGCCCGCTGGGAGACCCCGGCGGGTACGGCAACAAGCGCTCGGTCTCGGCGAGGCCCACCCCCTCGACGCGCAGCTCGGCCGGCGGGTGGCCAACGTCGAGGCCGGCCTGATCTCCGTTGCTCCAGCGCACCCGCTCGAGCCGGGTGGTCAGCAGCCGATAGAGGGTGCAGGTCAGCAGCGGCTCGCCGTGGAGGTAGAGCCGCAGCCGATCGGGCTGGCCGGCCGGCCGCCCGGCGAGGGTAGCGGCCACCCCGCCGAGCTGCAGGCTCAACCGCCCCTGCTGGCGGCCGGCGCGCCACCCAGCGTGCGTCACCGCCAGCGGCTCGGCGGCCACCTCGTAGGTGGTGCGAAAGCGGCACGGCGTGCCGTCCACCGGCACCGACTCGACCTCACTCCCGGCGGGGACCACCGAGACGCCGTCCTGCCGCTCGAGCTGCACCACCGCCGCGGCGGGCAACGGGCTGAGGTAGTGGGGGAAGAAGACGTCGAACACCAGCTGCAGCAGCAGCGGCAGCTGGTCGGCCTGCTTCGCCTCCACCTGGCCGGCGAAGTAGGCGATCCCCTCGAGCAGCCGCTCGACGTCCGGGTCGCTGCCCGGCCCGGCGAGCATGTTGGCCAGCCGTGGGTGATCGCTCGCGAGCCTGGCCCCGCCTTCGAGCAGGTAGGCCAGCTGATCGCGATACCGCCGCCGGGCCAGTAACAATGAGGTCGACATCGCCGAAAGGCTCCCTCCAGGACGACGCAGCGGCGCTCAGCCCCGCTTGATCGTCACCTCGCCGTTGGGCTCGACCACGCTGCGAAAGACCACCGGCACCCGGCGCCCCTCGTGGACCACCTTGCCGGTGATCTCGAAGTGCATCGTGAACGGATCGTCCTCGCGCTTGACGTGCTGCACCTTGACGGCGGCGAGCCGCGGCTCGTAGCGCTCGATCGAACGACGGATGTCATCCTGCATCCGCCTCATCGACTTGTAGCCCCGGCTGACGTCGCTGAACTCCGAGGTGCCGAAGTCGGGGACGGTCCGGGCGCCGCCGTGGCGGCTGTTGAGGAGCAGGATCAGGTTCGAACGGATCGCCTCCAGCAGCTCGGTGCTGTCGGGAAGCGCCCGGGCATCGGGTGAGTCCGGTCGCTCGAGACGCGAAAGCAGGGAGCGAAGCGAACCCATCGTACGCAGACCTCACGCGCCAGCGGCGCTCGCCGGACAGACCGTGTCGACGGCAGCGACGGCTAGACTTGGGCGCCCTCGCCCCAATCCGCCGTGGCCATGATGCCTTCGACCTCCTGAGTCCAGGTGATCTGGACGAACCGGAAGGACAGCTCCTCCAGGTCGGGGTACGCGGCCTTGTCGGCGTCGAGGATCAACGGCTTGTACATCCTGATGCCGACCAGCGAAGCGCGGCCGAACTCGATCGTGTACCAGTGCTCCCGGCGCCCCTCGGCGTTGGTCCGGATGAACTTCATCTGCCCGGTGAACTGATTGCCGTCCTTGAGGCCCATCTGCAGCAGCGGCGAGGCCTTGTCGATCGGCTTGACGATCTTCAGCGCGCCGTAGGCCGTCTCGCCGGTGACCATCCCGCTCTGCGGGTGAGTCGGCCTGGATGCCTCCTGCTCGAAGGACACGACCTCGATGTGCCCATCCCAGGCGCTGTCCGTGACGTCGCCAGCGATCGCTTCACCGGTGGAATCGTTCGTAAGGTTCAGATACGAGAGTTCGGCCATGTTGCCCTCCTTCGCTGTTAGGACCCGTTCGCCGGAACGCCGAAGTCTAGGCTGGGGCTGGCCACCTTTCAACCGCAATCGCTGCCCTTCGGCATCGCGCTGCAGACCGTCCCCAGGTAAGGTCGTCCGGTGGAGGCTGGCTACCGATGATCAAGAAGACCAAGGCCCAGGCGAAAATCCCCCAGGCGAAGAGTTTCGTTCTTGGTGGGAAGAAGGCCGAGTGGACATCGTTGCAGGTCGACGTGACCAACGCCGGACTGAACATCA
>JAUVBO010000672.1 GCA_030591195.1 Pseudomonadota bacterium | reverse complement strand
CATCCCGATCACGTCGACACCCCAGCTGCGATAGATCCTCGACTCGGCGCGGGTGGAGAACTGAGGTCCCTCGATACAGAGGTACGTGCCACCTTTGTGGGCCCCCAGGCCGAGCTCGACCGCGGCGTCATAGACCACGCTCGCCAGCTCACCGCAGGTCGGATCGGCGAAGCCCACGTGGCCGACGACCCCATCGCCGAAGAAGGTGCTGATCCGCCCGCGGGTGCGATCGAAGAACTGGTCGATGACCACCACCTCCCCTGGCTCGATCTGTTCCTTCATGCTGCCGACGGCGCTGACGGAGATCACCCACTGGCAGCCGAGCTGGAGCAAGCCATGGATGTTGGCCCGGAAGTTGAGCTCCCCGGGCAACAGGCGGTGTCCCCGCCCGTGGCGTGGGAGGAACACCAGCTTGCGTCCCCCGAGCTCGCCGACGAGGTAGGCGTCGGACGGAGCGCCGAACGGGGTGTCGACCTCCACCCACTCGACGTTTGTCAGCCCGTCGAGCTCGTAGAGCCCGCTGCCGCCGATGATGCCGATGACCTGTTGCGCCACGCCGTATCTCCAGCTTCAAGGAAATCACGACGGAATTAGCACGGAGCGCGCTGCGGAACAAGAGGGAGCGCCAGAGCCTTGGGTGAGGTCAACGGTGGAAGTATCATCGACTGGTGGACGACGTTGAGCTGCTGATCGCTGCCGGGGACCTCGCCGCTGCCGCCGGGCTGCTCGAGTCGACGGGCGAGCACGCCCGGGCGGCCGATCTCTACCAGCAGATCTGGGATTTCGCCGGGGCAGCCCGGGCGGCACGTCGGGCTGGCGACCTGCCCGGGGCGCTCGAGAACACCCTCCGCGGCGGGGTGCCGGCCGAGATCGAAGAGGTGATGGGAGAGGTCAACGCCGGGGACCCAGCGGTGCGCCTGCGCTGCGCCGAGGCTTGCGAAGCGCGGGGAGCCTTCGCCCGCGCCGCCGAGCTCTATGCCGGAGCCGACGAGCCAACCAAGGCCGCAGGCCTGTTCGAGCGGGCTGGCTTGCTGCTCGAGGCTGCCAAGCTGTTCGAGCAGGCTGACGAGCGGCGCCACGCGATGAAGCTCTACCGCCGCCACCTCGGCGAGGCCCCGAGCAGCGGGCCGGCGCTGTTTTCCCTCGGGCGGCTGTTGCTGCGCTACGGGCAGCAGGCGGAGGCGATCCCCCTGCTCCAGCAGGCGACGGCCCTCGGCGGCGCGGTGGCCCTGCCGGCTGGCATCGCCGTGGTCGCGGCGCTGCATCGCATCGGCTATCCCGAGGCGGCGAAGGAGGCGCTGGGGCGCCTGGCGAGCATCGCGACCTCCGCGGTCGGCCCCGGTGAGCTGCCCGAGACGGTGACGGCCTGCATGCAGCGTCCGGACCTCGCGCCGGTGCAGGAGGACGATCGCGGCGATGGGCCCCTGCTGGCGGGGCGCTATCGGCTCGGACGGTTGCTCGGCTCGGGAGGCATGGGCCGGGTCTACCACGCCCGCGACGAGCTGCGCGGCCGCGCCGTGGCGGTCAAGGTCTTCACCGCCCCCGGGGGCGCCCGCGGACGCGACGCCTACCAGCGTTTCGTCCGCGAGGCGAAGGCCACCGGTCGGCTACAGCACCCGCATATCGTCTCGTTGTTCGACTTCAACGAGGAGATGGGCTTCATCGTCCTCGAGTACATGGCCGGTGGCGACCTCGCCGCCCGGCTGCGCCCCCGGATCGATCTCGCCAGCGCCCGCTCGCTGATGCTCCAGGTGCTCTCCGGCCTCGCGGCAGCCCACCAGCGAGGCATCGTGCACCGCGACCTCAAGCCATCGAACATCTTCTTCTCCACCGCCGGCGCGGCCAAGCTCGGCGACTTCGGCGTGGCGCACCTCCAGGACTCGGCCCAAACCCAGACGGGCGGCTTCATCGGCACGCTGGCCTACATGTCGCCGGAGCAGATCACCGGAGGCCGGATCACCTTCGCCACGGACGTCTACTCGCTCGGCGTGACGCTCTTCGTGATGCTCACCGGCCAGCTGCCGTTCACCCCGCCGGGGCTAGTGGAGAAGCACCTGCACCAGCCGCCGCCTCGCCCATCGGCGCTGCAGTCCGATGTGCCGAGCGTCTGCGACGAGGTAGTGCTGCGCTGCCTGGCCAAGCAACCTGGCGACCGATTCGACTCGCTCGCCGCGCTGGTCCGGGCGGTGGAGCGGTTCCCCCAGACCGAGGGCCCGGTGGCCCGTCCGCTGGCCGCCGACCAGGCGCCCGCTGGCCGCCGCGCCGCCGACGCGCGCTTCACCGTGGAGAACCTGGCCCACGAGCACCCCGCCCTCCAGGTGCTCAAGGCTCGCGACAACGAGCTCGGCAGGGCGGTGACCCTGCTCCGCCTCGCTCCCGGCGACGGCCGGCAGCCGCTCCTGGCGCTGCTGAGGGCGGCAGCCCGGGCCGACGTACACCTGCAGCGTGTGGTGGCGATCGACCACGATGGCGGCTCCGTGGTTCTCGAGAGCTGGTCGGGCGACGAGCCTCAGGAACTAGCGCAGCGCTTGTCCGGTCGCCCGACCGACCCGCTGACCGCCTTGCAGCTCTGCCACCACCTGGCCCTGGCCCTGGCGCCGCTGCACCAGGCCGGCGTGGCCCACGGCCGCGTGGCGCCCGCCACCGTGACCCGCTGGGGAGATCTCCACGTCCTGGGCCTGACCGAGGCGCTGATCGCCTGGACCGCCGACCCCAAGCTGCCGCCCGGCCCGCCAGGCAGCATCGAACAGGACATCGAAGCCGTCGGCCAGCTCTGCGGTCTCGAGCCTCCGGAAGAGGTGCGCGACGGCGCCAGCCTCGTCGCCTGGGCCGCCGCCCAGCTCGCCGCCCGTCGCGATCGCGAGCACCTCGACCGAGGTCGTCGCCTGCTCGACCGCGCCCTGAGCAACGCCCCGCCCGAGGTCGACCGCGGGTAGGCGACAACGGACTCGGACCGCTTCAGCTGCCGAGCAGGATGAAGAGCACGATCTGTCCTTCGTGCTTGATCACTGCGAAGCCGATGTGGGTCAGCGACGGCCCGCGCAGCTCCTTGGCCCGGCCGACCTGCTCGATCGCCGTCAAGCGGACCAGGACCCCGTCCACCCGGCGGAAAGAGCCCGACAGCCGCCGCAAGGCCCTGCCGAGCCGGGCATCAGCCTCACGCTGGCTCTTGCCATCCTGGGTGATCGCGTTGACGTAGCTCGCCGCGAGGCGGTTGAGCCGGACGTCGACGCGTAGCCGGAGCAAGCCAGCGCGCCGGCGCGCCGAGCGGATGATCCGCAGCACGTCGGGCCCCACCGTCGAGGGGTCGTACGGCATCGCCGGCTTGACAAAGACCTGGGTCACCAGCAGCACCGGAGTCTCGCCGGCACGGTCGATGGCCACGCCAACGCCCAAGTGCGTCACGTCCTCGCTGAGGATGTTGCTCCGGTGGGCCGGGCTGTTGAGCAGCTCCGACATCGCCTCGGCGGGCGAGTAGGCCCGTGCGACGTTCTCCCGGGCCACCAGATAGGTGATCCCTGCCTTGCGCAGCCGATCGGCGGTCGAGCCGCT
>JAUVBO010000514.1 GCA_030591195.1 Pseudomonadota bacterium | reverse complement strand
GCCGAGGTAGGCGTCGAGCCGGGTGTAGATCGCCCCGCCCTCACAGGTGTCGGGCGAGTCCGCGACGATCCGGGAGACCACCGCCGCGGCCACCGCGTCGACGCCCACCAGCGCCGGCCCACCGGAGTCACCGTCGCAGGCCTGGGCCTCGCCGGTGGTGCCGATGCGCAGCTCGAACGGACCGACCACGGCGATCTTCGCCGTCCCGGTGCGCTTGACCCCGAACGGCGCCCCCGCGGCCACAGCGCCAAAGCCGACCAGCCGGGCCTCGGCACCGACCTGCAGCTGATCGAACGCGCCGGCCGGCGGCAGCAGCAGCGCCGGCGTGACCCCTTCCACCGGGCTGGCGAGCAACAGCACCGCCAGGTCGTTGGCCTGCCCCACCACCGGAGGCGGGTTGCCCGCGCCGATCCAGAGCGGGTGCGGCACCTGCTCGCGGACCTCGCCGATCTGCGAGGGTGCGGCCGGGTCGTTGCCAAAGGCCAGCCGCAGGGCGCGGGCGTCGACCGGCAGGCAGTGGGCCGCGGTCAGCGCCGCCCCGGGCGCGACCAGCAGCGCGGTGCAGCGATAGTCGATCGCGTCTCCGTCGACAACCCCGAGGGCTGCCACAGCGGGGTGGGAGCCGGCCGGCGCCGCCGAGCCCCCGACGATCGCCTGGCCGTGACCTGCGGTCGGGACGCGATCCCCGCCGTAGCAGGCCAGCAGCGAGTGGCTAGCGGCGAGCAGCAGCGCCCCGTGCAAGGCCCCGACCAGCCAAGATGTTGCCGCGGGACGCTTCATCGAAAACAATCATAACAGGCCAAGCGCCCCGATGCAGCGAGGGGGTAGCCGAGATGCTACTGGTTGTTCTATTCTCTGGAGTTGCGGTGCCGGCGTGCACGGAGGTTGGTCATGATACGGGTGGTTATCGGCGACGACCATGCGGTGGTCCGCGAGGGGCTGCGGCGGATCCTCGATGACCGCGACGACATCAAGGTCGTTGGCGAGGCGGCCAACGGCGCCGAGGCGGTGGAGCTCGTGCGCGAGCACGGGCCGGACGTGGTCCTGCTCGACATCTCGATGCCCGAGAAGGATGGCATCGACGCCACGCGCGACATCGTCGACCTCCGCGGGCCGACCAGCGTCCTGATCCTCACGATGCACACCGACGAGCACTACGCGCTGCGGGCGCTGCGCGCCGGTGCGCTGGGCTTCGTGCTCAAGGACACCAAGGCCGAGGAGCTGATCCTCGCGATCCGGCGGGTCAACGACGGCCACCGCTACCTGCCGGCCAATCTCGAGCGCAGCTTCGCCGAGAAGTACCTCGAGCCCGAGCCCGCCGACCAGCGCGCGAGCAGCCTCTCGAAGCGCGAGTTCGAGGTGCTCTGCCTGCTCGCGATGGGGCTGACCAACCGCGAGATCGCCGACAAGCTGACGATCAGCATCAAGACCGTCGACAGCCACCGGCGGCACGTGCTGAAGAAGCTCAGCCTCCGCAACAACTCGGACATCACTCGCTTCGCCATCCAGCACGGCTACATCGAGGTCTGACGGTGGATCGAAGAGGTCTGAAGATCGAAGAAGTCTGACGGTATCCTGGCAGTGCGTTCTCTCGATCGGTTACGTAACCGGCGGAAAGTCCTGATCTCGATGGTGCTTCGGCCACAATTGAGATCTCAGTCGTTGGGAGGGGTTAGTGGAAGGCGCTCGCGGGTTCTTTTTTAGCCTCTGTTTGCTCAGTGTGTTTCTGTTGGTGGGCAAGGGGTTGCGGGTCAAGGTCGGCCTGCTCCAGCGGCTGTTTCTCCCGTCTTCGATCATCGCCGGGTTCGTCGCCCTTTGCCTCGGGCCCCACCTCGGCGGCCTGCTGCCCAACTGGATCCTCGCCTACTGGGCCAAGCTCCCGGGCATCCTGATCAACATCGTCTTCGCCTCGCTGTTTCTCGGCGTCGCGCTGCCGAACCCCAAGAAGCTGTGGAACATCGGCGGGCCGCAGCTCTGCTTCGGCGTGGTCACCGGCGTCGGCCAGTATTTCGTCGCCTTGCTGGTCACCGTGCTGCTGCTCAACCCGGTTTTCGGCACGCCGATGATCTTCGCCACCATCGTCGAGATCGGCTTCTCGGGCGGCCACGGCACCGCAGCGGGGATGACGGATCTGTTCACCAAGCTCGGTTTTCCGGCTGGCGCTGACCTGGCCCAGATGTCGGCCACCGTCGGCATCATCTCGTCGGTGGTGATCGGGATCATCATGATCAACGTCGCCATTCGTCGGGGCTACTGCGCCTGCCTCAACGAGCAGGAGGGCATCCCGATCTACAAGCGAGTGGGCCTGATCCCCGGCGAGGAGCGGTTCTCGATCGCCACCGCCACGGTGGCCACCGAGGCGATCGAGCCGCTGACCTTCCACTTCGCGATCATCTCGATCGCGGTGCTGATCGGCTGGGGGATGCTCTTCGGGATCAGGCAGATCCACCCGATGCTCGCCGGGTTTCCGCTCTTCCCGCTGGCGATGATCGGCGGGCTGGTCGTCCAGGGGATCGCGACGCCGCTGCGCATCACCCACTACTTCGATCGCGACACCTTCGACCGGCTGCTCGGCTTCTCCCTCGACCTGCTGGTGCTCGCCGCGATCGCCGCCATCCGCCTCGATCTGGTCCTCGCCAACCTCTGGCCGTTTCTGATCATCATGTTTACCGGCCTGTCCTGGGTCGTCTTCACCACGGTGTTCCTGGCGCCGCGGATGTTCCCCCAGTACTGGTTCGAGCGAAGTATCACCGAGTTCGGCATGCAGACTGGCGTCACCGCGATGGGCCTGCTGCTGCTGCGGCTGGTCGACCCGATGTACAAGACCGACACCGCCACCGCCTTCGGCTTCAAGCAGATGATCTACGAGCCGTTCCTCGGTGGCGGGTTGCTCACCGCGATGAGCCCGTTCGTGATCGTGGGCCTCGGCGCCTGGCCGACCATCGGCATCTGCGGCGGGATCATGTTCACCTTCTGGCTGATCGCCCGGCTGCACGGCTGGGCCCACAGCAATCCCGATCTCCGGTTCGAGGACCGCTCCGAAGAGACGGTCGTCCGCTTCTGATCGAGCCCGAGCGCCGGTGAGGGGTTCGGGTCAGGTAGGAACAGGGCAGCTCTACATCGGGAAGAGCCAGCGGCGGCGCAGGCGCTGCTCGCCGCTGCTACCCTCGACCAGGCCGGGGGCGTCCGAGAGCAGCGGGATGTTGCGCTCGGCCATCGCCCGCACCATGCGCTCGGGCCAGATCGCGACCTGGACCTCGCCGATGTGGGCCTTCTTCAGCAGGAACATGTTCAGCCGCGACTTGCCGATGCCGCCGCCCACCGTCTGGACGATGCCGCCCTTGATGACCCGCTGGTGGTAGTACTGCTCGGCGCGGTCCAGCTCGTCCCTGATCTTCAGCTGCTTCAGCAGCGACTCGCCGTTGACCCGGATACCCATCGAGTGCAGCTCGACCGACGCGCCGAGGATCGGGTGCCAGACGATCAGGTCGGCGTTGAGGCCGACGCCGTGGTCGGACGGCGAGATCCAGTCGTCGTGGTCGGACGAGCGCGACTCGTAGGGCCGCGAGCCGATGCCGACGAGGAACACCGCGCCCTCCTCGCGGCAGATCAGATCCTCGCGCTCCTGGGGCGACAGGTCGGGGTAGCGGGCCTCGAGCTCCTCGGTGTGGATCACGCACATCTGGTCGGGCAGGATCGGCGCCGGCAGCTCACGGAAGAGGTCGCAGATCTCCTGCTCGGCCTGACGGATGACGTCGAAGATCTGGTGACCGAGGCCCGTCAGCAGCTCGACGTTGCGCTCGTCCTTGTCGATCACCCGCTCCCAGTCCCACTGGTCGACGTAGATCGAGTGGGTGTTGTCGAGGCTCTCGTCCTGCCACACCGCGAGCATGTCGACGTAGATCCCCTCGCCCTGCTTGAAGCCGTACTCGTCGAGCGCCAGCCGCTTCCACTTCGCCAGCGAGCGGACCACCTCGGCCTTCTTGTTCACCACGTCGAGCACCTCGCAGGAGATCGGGACGTGGGTTTTCTGGTAGTCGTTGACCCCCGTGTGTGACAGCAGCATCAACGGACCCGGAACCTTGGTCAGGTTCAGCACCTCGGCCAGCCGGTCCTTGACGAAGCTGTTGCAGCGCTCGATGGCGGTGGCGGTCTTGCGATAGTCGAGGTAGGGGAGGTACTGCTTGCTC
>JAUVBO010000527.1 GCA_030591195.1 Pseudomonadota bacterium | reverse complement strand
GAGCGCCGCGCCGAGCCCCGCGGCGCAGCCGCCACCACCGAGGGGGGTAACGACCACCTCGAGGCCCGGGATCTGTTCGAGCAGCTCGAGCCCGATCGTCCCGCCGTTGCCGGCCATCACCCAAGGGTCGTCGAACGGCGAGACGAAGGTGGCCTCGGCCTCCTGGGCGATTCGTCGGGCGTGGTCCTCGGCCTCGTCGTAGCACCTGCCCAGGCAGCGGATCTTGACCAGCATCTGCTGCAGTCCCTCGAGCTTGACCCTCGCCACCGTCTCGGGGACCACCACCAACGCCGGGATGCCCAGCTGGCGTGCGGCCCACGCCACGCCCAGCCCGTGGTTGCCCGCCGAGGCGGCGACTACCCCGCGCGGGCGGGCCTGCTGGTCCAGGGCGGCGAGCGCGGCGAGCGCGCCCCGGACCTTGAACGATCCGGTGGGTTGCTGGGACTCGAGCTTGAGCCAGACCGGCCGGCCGAGCCGCTCGGCGAGGGCAGGGCTGTGCAGCACCCTCGAGGGAGGCAGCCGTGGCGCGATCAGCTTCGCGGCCTTTCTTACTAACTCCGGGGTCAGGTCGAACGAGGGCGAAGGTAGCGGCATGCAAGGAGGATAGGGAATCGGCGACGGGGAATAAAGGCCAGCGGATGGTACGGAGGGGGAGCGGTCAGATGCAGAGCAGGGCCGCGAGGTTGCGATGTTCCCACGCCTGAGCCGTCCCTTGCTCGTCGAAGCGGCGCTCGTCCTCGGCGAAGGCCATGCTATGGAACACCCGACGCCCGTTGATCACACGGACCGGGTGAACGCAGTGCAGCAGCTCGTGGAACACCACCCACTCGATGTAGTGACGGGGCACCCACGCCTGGTCGAGCCCCGGGTGGATTCGGATCAGGCGGGTCTCGATACAGCACGAGCCGAGCCGGATGCTGCGCCGCGCGTTGCCCCTGGAACGGTTGCGGCCCCAAGTTATGGTCGCCTTGACCCGTCCGGCAAAGTGCTGGCGGTTGAGCGAGTCGAGGATCTCCTGCAGGTCGTAGACGCGCCCCAGGGTGCGCGGGGCTTGGGGGCGTCGTCGTGGGGGCGGCTGTCGCCGGTCGCGACGTACCTCGAGCAAATGCTCGTTGTCCTCGATCAACTGGTTCAGCCTGCGGGATGCGGCGGGGTCGTTGAGCTCGATATACCGGGCGAGATCGTGAAGCACGGCTGGGGGGGAATCGACGAAAAGGTGATGTAGGCGAACGTCGTACCTTCGGCGCTTCCGATCCCGACTGACCGAGATCATCACGGCCCGGTTGTCGGTGACGACCACCGACAGCGTGCCGCTGATCAGTGGCATCAACAGGCGTTTCAGCTCGAGCGCTTGCCGTGCCCGGAGCGCGGGACTGATCGGCAAGGACGTGGTTTTGCGGCTGGTCTCGTGTGTGGTGACCGCCGGCGAGACGCGCACTGGATCCCTTTCGCGAACCTGACGCTGGGCGCACAGGCTGGCGGATCCATCACGATCTGGCGGGGCTGCGGATTGCATTCCGGGAAAGATCCTCCGGCGAAAAATGTGCAGGGATTCGATCTGTTAGGAGTGGCGCCCTGCTGCGACTCGACGATCCGAGTATAGGGCGAGCCGACCGAGTGGATCAAATTTACACCCGTCGATTTTCTCCCCAAACGATGCTAGCAGATCCAATGCTCCGATCCAGGCCGCGTGGCGCGGCTAGCGATCGGATCCTCTGCCTGGCGCCAGCGCGCGTCGGGCCAGCTCGCGCACGGCCTGATCGCGATCTGCGGCCGCGGCGCGCAGGGCGCCCACGAGCGCCGGATCGGCCGGCGAGGCCGGATCGCCTGACAGCTCGGCAAGCGCTGCGAGCGCGGCGTTGCGACGCCAGGCCGCCGCGGGCGCGCGGCGCAGGGCTCGGCCCCGCGTCAGCCGACGGTAGGCGCCGGCGCGCATGGTCAGCAGCTCGGCCAGCGGGACCAAGGCCGGGGCCAGGGGGGGGGCGAGCTCTTGGTCGCGGGGCAGGGCGAGCTTGCGGGCGGTCTCTGCGTTGAATGGGCAGACTTCCTGACACCGGTCGCAGCCGAAGATCCAGTCGGCGGTTTGTCCCCACAGGCCCTGGTCGATCGACCCGCGGTGCTCGATGGTCAGGTAGGAGATGCAGCGGCGGGCGTCCACCACCCGAGGCGAGATGATCGCCCCCGTGGGGCAGGCGCTCAGGCACCGGTTGCAGTCGCCGCAGCGGGTGCGGAGCGGCCGGTCAGGCGGAAGCTCGAGATCGACCAGCAGCTCGCCGAGGACGGTGTAGGAGCCGATGCCCGGCGCGATCAGCAGCGTGTTCTTGCCGATGAAGCCGATCCCGGCTGCCACAGCGGCCTCGCGCTCGAGCAGCGGCGCGCTGTCCACCACCGCGCGCCACTGGACGGGACCGGCGAGGTCAGCGAGGTCGGCGCCGAGTCGTTCGAGCCGGGCGCGCACCACCTGGTGGTAGTCCTGTCCGCGGGCGTAGCGGGCGATCCGCCCCTGACCCGGTGCCGTGGGTGGATCGGGCTGGCCGCTGGCGTACCGGATGGCCGCGACGATCACCGTGCGCGCCGTGGGCAGCAGGTGCCGTGGATCGTGGCGCGGCGGGATCGCGTTGGCGATGAAGCGCATCCCACCGTGCATGCCGCGGTCGATCCAGCGGGCCAGGACCTCGGCCCGGGGAAGCTCGGTGGCGGCGGCGAAGCCCACCCGATGGAAGCCCAGCTCGAGCGCGCGGCTGCGAAGCTGCTCGCGAAGGCTAGTGTCGGCGCGCGGCAACCAGGCGTCCTCAGGCGATGTCGACGACGATTCCGGCGTCGGGGTCGATGGCCGCCACCTGACCGTCGATCGGCGCCACTAGGCAGAGCCCGTCGGCGTCACCGGCGATGGCTTCGCCGCGGACCACGGTGTCGCCCTGGGCCACCAGGGGTCGGCGTGCAGCGCCGCACCGCGGTGCGAGCGGGAAGACCAGCCGGTCGGGGACGAAGGGCCGTGGGGTCGTGGGTGGTGCCTCGAAGCAGCGCAGCCCCATCTGCTCGGTGACTCGCTCGAGCCCCATCCGGCGACCCTGGCGCGGGCTCCTCGGCTGCAGCGGGTAGCCCCGGCCCGGATCGCTGCGGGTGGGCGGGCGGAGCTCGGCGAGCTCCACCCCGTGCTCGCGAAGCCGAGCGCCGACGCTCGCGACCAGCCGGCCGGGCTCGAGGCGCGCGGGACAGGCGAGATCGCAGAGCCGGCAGCTGCGGCACTCGAGGGCCGTCAGGGCGGCCGGCTGGTCAGTCTGCGGGTGCGCGAGCCACCCCCGGGCGGCGAGCCGGATCGTGCGGTGGGGCTCGAGGTGCCCGCCGTTGAGGAACACCGGGCAAGCGTCGGTGCAGATGCGGCAGTTGATGCAGGCCGAGGCGCAGCGGCGCGCCAGGTCGTCCGGCGGGGTGGTCCCGGCCACCGCCATGCCGTGGCGCACCGGAAGCACCAGCACGCTGCGGGTATCGAGCTCGACGGCGGCCTCGGCGTCGACGGCCCGGGCTCCGTTGTGTAGCGCGACCCAGCCGAAGGCGTCGCAGCCACACGCCCGGGCGAGGTCGAGCAGCGGCGTCCCCAGGGGCACCTCGAGCACCGCCGGCTGCTTCACGGCGCCGACGACCGTCACCGCCCGGCGGGGCAGGGCGGCGCCGTCGAGGGCTGCCCCGACATCGCAGAGCGTCGTGGCGTCGTAGATCAGGATTCCTTCGAGGGGCAGGCGCGAACCGCGCGCTTCGTCTCCGACGGCGAGGTCGCAGATCAGATCGTCGTCGTCCAGCGGATAGCTCGGCGCAAAGGCGTGCAGCTCGACCGTCGTTCCGGCGGCCATCCGCCGCAGCGCGGCGAGCTCCTCCCAGTAGTCGTCACGGATGGCGAGCACCAGCCGTCGGGCGCCCCGCAGCAGCCCGAGGGCTGCGAGGCCACGAAGCAGGCGCTGGGGCGAAGCGTTGGCGATGGCGAGGTCGGTGCGCTGCAGGGGCTGGATGTCACCCACTCGCCCGACGAGCGCTGCGCAGGTCGGGAGCTCGCCGAGGGCGGCGAGGGTCCCGCCTCGCGGGTCGCTCGCCCCCATCCGCGCCAGGCGCTGGGCT
>JAUVBO010000662.1 GCA_030591195.1 Pseudomonadota bacterium | reverse complement strand
CGCCGAGGCGATCGCCGCGCCGAGGAGGCCGTAGCGGGGGATGACGATCAGACAGAGGCCGATGTTGAGTCCCGAGGCGAGCAGGTTGTTGAGCAGGATCAGCTCCGACCGACCCGACATCGCCAGCACCCAGCCGGTGAGGCCGAGCATGCTGTTGAGCAGGTGGCCGGCGTTGAGCACCAGGAACGCCGCGGCGGCGGCGAGGAACGCCTCGCCGAAGAGGCCGAGCAGCTCGAGGCGGAAGCCGAGGACGAAGCCGACGATCGGGAAGGTCAGCAGCATCACCCAGCGCGTCATCAGCTGGAGGTTGTAGGCCAGTCGCTGCTTGTCGCCCTGGCGCAGGGCCTCGGAGAGCACCGGCGACGCCACCGGGTCGAAGGCGTAGCGCGCGTTGGAGACCGCGCGGCTCAGCAGCTCCGCCCCGGCGTAGATGCCGACCTCGACCTTCGAGACGTAGAGCCCGAGCAGGATCAGATCGGCGCGCTGGAGCACGGCGTTGAGGAACTCGGCCAGGCCGAGCGGCAGGGCGAAGCGCACCATCTGCCAGTGGGGGGGACCTGCCCGCAGCTGCCTCGACAGGGGCTCGGCGTCGAAGACCCGCGCCACGGCCCAGAGCGCCCAGAGCGCCGTGAGCACGGTGGCGATCAGGTGCGAGAGGCAGAGCGCAAACAGCGTCGGCGAAAAGAGCGCCACCGGGATCGCCACCGCCAGCAGCAGCATCGGCTGTCCGAGGCCGCGGACGAAGAGGTTGAAGCGCATCACCTTGGCGGCCATCGTCGCCGAGATCAGCACCACCACCAGCGCGGCGAAGGGCGTGCTCGGCGCGAGCAGCTGGATCGCGATCTTGGTCTCGGGCTTGTGCTGCAGCGCCGCCAGCGGCCCGGCGAAGGCGAAGGCGAGGGCGGCGAGGGCCGCGGACCCGCCGAAGGAGAGCCAGAAGGCGGTCGAGAGGCTGCGCCGCGCGAGGTCGTGCTCGCCGGCCACCCGGTGGTAGGGGATGTGGCGCATCAGGCCCTTGTCGGTGCCGACGGCGCCGAGTCGGGCGATGACCTCGGTGACGCCGAGGGCGAGGGCGTAGAGGCCGTAGGTGCCCGCGCCGTAGAGCCGGGCGACGAGCCCGTGATAGATCGGCAGGGCGAGCCCGGCGATGATCGCCAGCAGGTTGGTCCCGCCGCCCGCCGCCGCGTGGTGGGCGTCCTCCGTCTGCTCTGGGCCGGATTCGCCGGGCGTTCCGGCCAAGGTCAGGGAGTCCTGGCCCGGAGCGAATCGAGGGAGTTTGCCGCGTTGAGGTAGTCCCGCAGCTTGCGCTCGACGTAGGCCCGGCCGCCGAGCCGCTCGGCAATGAAGCCGGCCTTGATCTCGCCCTTGACGAGGTGGTCCACGAAGTGGACCTTGCCGGTGAAGCTCGCTCCCCGGACCTTGCCGGACATGGCGACGCCGGTGTCGGTCCAGTCGCTCTTGATCCCGTAGTTAGTGCCCCAGTAGTCGGTCAAGGCGCGGACCCGGTCCATCGCTTCCTGCAGGTCGAACTGGTGAGTGAACTCGATTTTCGCCATGCAGTATTCGGTATCGGAAGACGCGCGGAGCGTCAAGCGTCCTCGGCTGGTAGCCGGTCCGGGGCGCTACCAGCTCGTGAGGCCCTGACACGCCTCGCGCGCCCGCGTCGCTCGCTTCCAGTTGAGCTGGGCAGCGGCTGAGCCGCCGCGCTCGACGTGCTCGAGGCGCAGGGTGCGCCAGCCGTGGTCGATCCACAGCAGCCGCGTCTCGTTGACCACCTGCCGGGCGTTTCCCCAGCGGTCGAAGACCCAGCGCGGGCTCCGCTGGCTGGTGTTGTCGATGCCGAGGCGGATGCCGTCGTCGCCGATCAGCCGCACGGCGTAGCAGCCGCCGCCGAACCAGCGGTTGCGGGTCCATCGTGAGGCGAAGCGCACGTTGGGCGCGTCGGGCCAGGGCGAGCCTTGGCCCCAGAGCACCTCGACGCCGTGGCGGGTGTCGGCGTTGAAGCCGGCGTAGCTCTGCTGGTAGCACTCGTGGCGCTCACGGCTGATGCCGGGGGTGAGGCTGTCCTCCCAGAGCTCGACCCGCCAGGCGCCGGCCGGACAGCGCGAGCCGTGGTCGTCCGCGTCGTCCGGGGTGCACGAGGGCGGCGGACAGCCCTGCTGGGGGCCGGCGAGGTCAGCGCAGCGGTCGAGCGAGTCCGGTACTCCGTCGCCGTCCCGATCGGCGTCGAGCTCCCAGCGCAGCTCGATGCTCGCTGCGCCGCCGCGGTCGACGAAGGTCACCTCGAGCGCGAAGCACCCCCCCGCCGTGTCCCATGCCACCGGCTGGCCCTTGGCCTCGTGCCAGCTGTCGGCGTCGATCAGCCGTCGATCGTCCACGCGCAGGGTGCCGTCGTCGTCGGCATCGAGGACGAAGAGGTAGCGCCCGGCGGCGAAGCAGTGGGTCTTGGTCCAGCGGGCGGCGAAGCTCGCGGCGACCGTCGGGGCCGGTGCACCGTCTTGCCAGTCGAAGCTGATCGCGCTGACGGCGGGGTCGGTGAAGGCCGCCTGGTCGTCGTCGGCGAGGTGGCGGCTGAAGAAGTGCCCGCGCCAGTGCTCGTCGCCGCCACACGACCGCTCGAGCGGTGAGCCGGCGTTGGTCGCGCGGAGCCAGCTCAGCTGCATGGCGGGCGTGACCTCGGCAGCGGTGTGCCGGTAGCGCACGGCGACGGCCACGCAGCGGCCGTCGCTCGGCCACTCGAACGTCTCGCTGCTTCCGGCCGCCACGCGCAGGCGCAGCTGGTTGTCCACCAGCAGCTCGGCCTCGCCGGCGCTGGCCAGCGTCAGCGCAACCGGACCCGCGGCAAAGCAGTGACGCTTGCTCCAGCGAGCCGAGAAGGTGCAGCCGGCTTCGGCATCGCAGCCGACTCGAGGGCTGATCTCGGGCGCCGCGAGCAGCTCGCCGCTCATCACCAGGCGGTCGCTGGTGGCCGTGCTGTCGTGAGGCCACTCGACCGCCTCCGGGGGCTCGGCGCCGGACGGCGTCAGCTGGGCATTGTCATAGAAACGCGCGGTCCACGACGTGGCTGACCGGGCCCAGGTTCTCTCGATGCAGCGCTGGCCGCTGTCGCCGTCGGCCTTGGCCACGGCGGGCGGGGTGGGGTGGGGCTGGTCGGCGATATCGCCGCAAGCGCTCGCGCCCAGCAGCAGGGCCCATGTCGCGAGATGAAAGGCTTGCCTGGTCATTGGCAGCTCCGGGGTCCAACGAGTTTTCGGATACCGGCTGCCAAAGCAAGGCGGGTGCCAGGCGCGAGGGATCCATCCAAGTCGATGGTTTCACGGTGCTTGGTGCCCTGGCGGGCTGCAGACTCAAGTTGGCGCTGGCGGCCCGGCTTGCCAGATCTTCCCGAGGTCGATACGAGACCAGATCCAGCAGTCCCCCGACGGGATCGAAGCCGACGGAGGGATGCGTTGATCGCGGCGGCCTATCGTCCTGGCCGGCGACGGGTGTTCATTGCCGGTCAGCTCACCGTCACCGGCGCTGTATTGACCGGCAAACCGGTCACTGCTCGTCAGCTCACCGTCAGCGGCGCCGTATTGACCGGCAAACCGGTCACT
>JAUVBO010000670.1 GCA_030591195.1 Pseudomonadota bacterium | reverse complement strand
GCGTGGACCCTTCCCTGGTTGGTATGGACAATCGGAGGGTAAAAATTATTTCCCTGACCCTTCCTCCTCAAAGAGACTGGTGCGACGTCAGGGCTTCGTTCTCATCCGAAAAGGAAATACTGCTATTATCAATGCCGCAAAACTTGGCGCCGGACTGAATTAGCGAGTTAAGTTCTCCTGATTCCACCAATTGTTCGTATCTGCCGACAGTTGCGAGGACCTTTTGGCGAGACTTTCCATTTTCCCATTTATTTTCGACAATTTGAACGTAGTCCCTGTTTCCCGAGCGTTTGATTCGAAAAAACATGATTATCCTCGTGGCATCAATAATCTCAGCATAATTATATTAAAATACAAGACATTTTAATATATTTGTGGCACCAGTCCTATACGTGGCACCAGTACTAGCGCAATTGCCGGAGGATATGACTTGTGCGGGGGCCGTTGCTCGTCGATGATCGCGACGATGAAGACCACGATGGGTTGGGTTGTGGCGGTGGCGCTGGTCCCGGCGACGATCGCCTGCGTTGGGTCGGCGCAGGCCCGCAGGACGAAGACGGTGTTGACGCCGCTGGAGCAGCGGATCGTCGCCGACGTTGACCGGACGGCGCTGGCCGAGGCGTTGCCGCTGCTCGAGCGCACGGTGAGGATCAACAGCGGCTCGCTCAACGGGCCGGGGGTGCGCAAGGTCAGCGAGATCTACCGGACCGAGCTCGAGCGGATCGGCCTCTCGACCTGGTGGGTGCCGCTGAAGAAGGTCAAGCGTGGCCCCCACCTCTTCGCCCGGCGGCGGGGCCGCGGTGGCCACCAGGCGGTGTTGCTGATCGGCCACAGCGACACGGTCTTCGCCCCGAGCAGCCCGTTTCAGCGGTTCGAGCGGCTCGACCAGCATCGGGTCAAGGGACCGGGGGTCTTCGACATGAAGGGCGGCAACCTGGTGATCATCCAGGCGCTCAAGTCGCTGCATCGCGTCGGCGCGCTCGCTGGCGCCAACGTGATCGTGGCGATGATGGCCGACGAGGAGAAGGTCGGGCGTGACGCCGACGGCTCGATGCGCACCAGCCGCGACCCGCTGTCCCGGCTAGCCCAGGAGAGCGACGTCGGTCTCGGCTTCGAGCCGGGGATCCGAGACACGGTGACCGTGGCCCGCCGCGGCATCGCCGGCTGGCGGCTGCGCGCCACGGCCCACGCGGCCCACTCCTCGATCGTCTTCAAGCGTCACACCGGACCGGGGGCGATCTACCCGGTGGCGCTGGTGCTCGGCGAGTTCTACCGGGCGCTGCGGGGCTGGCGCTACCTGACCTTCAACGCGGCGCTGGTCGCTGGCGGTGACCAGCTCGAGCGCACCAGTACCAGCTTCACCGTCGCTGGCAAGCTGAACATCGTCCCGTCCCGGGCCGAGGCGGCCGGCGACCTGCGCTTCATCGATCGGCGCCAGCGCGCGCGAGCCAAGCGCCGGATGCAGCAGCTGACGGCGAAGGTCGCGCGACGGATGGCGCGGGCCTATCGTAGCCAGGACGGCAAGCCGCTGGTTGCGCTCTCGCTGCGCTTCCGCGACGGCTACCCGCCGATGCCGCCCACCGCGGCGAACCACGCGCTGCTGCGCCAGCTGAGCGCGATCTCGGTGGCCGTCGGCGCCGGTCCGCTCCGGGCCCTCGATCCGAGCCAGCGCGGCGCGGCCGACCTGTCGGTCGTGGCGAGCCACGTTCGCGCAGCGCTCGGCGGCCTCGGGCCGGTGGGCAGCGGCGCGCACACCGATCGCGAGACGGTCGACCTCCGGTCGCTGGTGGCGGCTACCAAGCGGACCGCGGTGCTGGTCCACCGGCTCTGCCAGGCGAAGCTAGGAGCCGCGAAGCTAGGAGCCGCGAAGAGAGGAGCGGGCAAGCGATGACCACCTCGCGGAGGACGATCACGCTGGCGGCGCTGGTCGCCGGTATCTTGGTGGCGTGGAGCGGCTGCCCGAGCAGCGGCCAGCGCGGCAGCGGCACCTCGAAGCGCGAGCTGCGTCAGGTGGGCGCGTTCTCGAGCATCTCCGTCGGTGGGGCCTTCAAGCTCGAGATCACCGTCGGGGCGGCCAAGCCGCAGGTGGCGGTGACGGCCGACGACAACCTGCTGCAGCTGATCCGCACCGAGGTCAAAGACGGGCAGCTGGTGGTCGGCAGCAAGAGATCGATCAGCCCGCGGCTCAGCCCGCGGCTCGAGGTCAAGGTGCCGCGGCTCGAGGCGCTGTCGATCAGCGGCGCCGCCCACGGCGAGGTCCACGGCATCGGCGGCGAGCGGTTCAAGCTTGAGGTCAGCGGCGCGGGCAAGGTGACCCTCGCTGGCGAGACCAAGGACCTGCTGATCGAGGTCAGCGGCGCGGCCGCAGTGGACGCGGCGAAGCTCACGGCCACGACGGTCAAGGTCGAGGGCAGCGGCGCGATCAGCGTCACCGTCCGGGCCGCCGATTCGCTGACGGCGATCGTCAGCGGCGCGGGCAGGGTGGCCTACTTCGGCGATCCGAAGCAGGTCAAGCGGAGCCTCTCGGGCGTCGCCAAGCTGGTCCGCATCGGACCGTAGAACGCCGGCAACTGGGTTCTGACGAGTTGGAATCGTCGCCAAATCCTTGAGGCGCCACGCGAACCGTCGCACAGAGGCAGAACATTTCGGAACTTCGGGCTGAGCGCCACGCCAACCGTCGCGCAGAGGCAGAACATTTCGGAACTTCGGGCTGAGCGCCACGCGAACCGTCGCGCAGAGGCAGAACATTTCGGAACTCCGGGCTGAGTGCCACGCAAACCGTCGCGCAGAGGTTGGACATTTCGGAACTCCGGGCTGAGCGCGACGCTTCCCGTGGCGCGGCGGAAGAAGTTGCCGACGAGCAAATCCACTGATTCAAACCACTGTGCCGAGGTACCAGGGAGGCGTTGATGCTGGCTCGGGCGAAGGTGCTCATCCTGCTGCTCTTCGGCTTGGTGCTCGCCGTCTGTGCCTGCGACGACGAGCCGCTGGCCTGCACCAGGACCGAGCAGTGCGAGTCGCGATGCGGCTCCTGCGCGGCAGCTTGTCTGCCCACCGGGCCCCAGGGCGCGGGCGAGTGTCACTGCAGCTGTGACGATCCTTGACCTCATCGTCGACGTTTGCGTGGGCGAATCATCACGGTAGACGCGGAAGCTCAGCCGTTGATGGTGTCCGGGGGGGGAACCCGCGTCAGCCGTTGAGGTACACCGCCGAGGAGCAGGGGTCGAGCGAGATCGAGTTGATCCGCGCCTCGTCCTTCAGGGGGATCGGGGTTCCCGACGCCATTCGTTCGGACGCCGGCCCGCGGTTGGTCTCGATCGCAGCCGGGCCGCCCTGAGAGCTCGGGGTGACGAACTACGCACCTGGGTAGTGACAGGGTGGCCCGGGCGGGGTTGTCTGGAAAGTGTGAGTCGTCGGCTCGGCGGGATGTGCAACCTGCGACGTTGCGCACCCTGGGTCGGAAACGCCATCACGGCTGCCGGAAGCAGTATCGGGGTACCAGCCATGATGTCGGGATCGGCGGCACCGGTCGACATGGCACGCGGTTTGCTGTTCACGAGGG
>JAUVBO010000856.1 GCA_030591195.1 Pseudomonadota bacterium | reverse complement strand
CGGTCAGCAGGTGTTTGTCCGCGCGGGGCTTGCAGCCCCGGCGTGGGCCCACCACGTGGCGGTCGTCGATGTCGCAGTCGATCCCGTGCTCGAAACAGCGGAAGGGCTCGAGCGGGCCGAGGGGGGACACCGGCGAGTCCTGCGCCGGATCGAAGAGCGTGCTGTCGACCACCGAGCAGTCGTCGGCTCCGGCGAGGATCACTACCGCGAGCAGGGAGCCCGGTCGGAGGAAGCTCCTCGCGCTGCCGCCGCGCGGGTCGAGCGCCCGGCGGATCGCCTCGAGAGGCTGCTTGAAGCGACAGCCGCCACTGCCAAGCGGTGCGATGCAGGCGAAGGCCGCCGTCAAGGCTTCAGCCGATGAGACATCAGCCGCCGCGGCTGCATCACCCGAAAAGACGCCCGCGTCGGCGTCGTCCGGCTGGTCGGCGGCAGGGGGCTCGATCCAGCCGATCGCCGGGGGCCGACAGCCCGCCTGCCGCGGGCGGAACTGCAGTCGCGCGTTGTCGCCGGCGCGGCTGCAGCCGGGCACCTCGTAGGCGCCGGTGCCGAGATCGCTGCTGATCACCGCGACTCGAAGGTGGGGCAGGGCGGTGGGCGCCAGCGACGTGACGAAGGACGAGAACGCCGCCACCAGCGCCGCCTGGTGGTCGTCCATTCCGGGCCCGGTGTCGATGACGAACAGCAGGTCCACCGGCCGCGCGGACGCGCAGGACGGCTCGGCGAGGCAGCCGGGATCGGCGCAGTCGACCAGCGCGTCGCCGTCGTTGTCGAGGCTGTCGGCGCAGGCCGCGCCCGCCTCGTCCGGGAGCTTCCGCGGGTCGTCGTCACAGCGGAGAGTGGCGAGGGGCACCAGCGCGAGGGCCGCCAGCAGCGCCAATGATCGCCTCCGCTTCATCGCCAGGTTCTCCTCGAGCCGCGGTGAGGGTCGAGGAATCAGCTTAGCAGGAGTCGGAGCGGTGGCGAAGGGGGAGATCCGGGGGCCGAGGGCGGTGGGTCAGGCGGCGATGTCCAGCACCATCTGCTCGCTTCCGTGCGGGAAGGGCTTGGGCAAGAAGAGGTCGATGCCGGTGTCGTTGGCATCGCCAACGTCCATCCCGCTCATCAGCACGCAGCGGATGTCGGGGTGTTGGCGGCGACGCCTCGCTGAGCAGGGCGCGCCCATCGCCTCCGGGCATCCGCCAGTCGCTGATCACGATATCCACGGGCTCGTCTGCGAGGGCGCGGAGCGCGGTCCGGTAGTCCTCGGCGATCCGCACCTGGTGGGTGCGGAGCATTCTCGCCAGCACACGGGCGATCAATGGCTCGTCATCGACAATCAGGATGCGCAGCTGCTTCACGGTACTTCCTCCTCTCATCCTTCATCCTTCGTCCTTGTCTTTGAGCATCGGCAGATCGCCGCCGACGTTGAGGGGCTCGAGCGTGCCAGTGCGGTCGGTGAGTTGGCGGGGACTCACCGCCAGCTGAGTGGATCTCCACTCAGGCGACGCATCATCTTCGGTCATGTTGAACGATTGCGAGCCGTTGTGCGACCGGGCCGGCTGGCACGGACGCTGCTTTACCGAGCAGCGTCACCCGAACCGAGGAGAAAGAAAAATGCCCAGATTCAAGATAATTTCACTGTTGGTCGCCAGCTCGTTGCTCGCCCTGGCCGCCTGCGGCGGGGTCGACCCGTCAGCCGGGGACGAGCTGCGCGATGCGGTCCCGACTCGCGCACAGCTCTCCTTCGACGTCCCCGGGGCAGCGGCCGCCGCTGGCGAGCGGGTCGGCGAGAGGACCTTCGCCCTGGTCGGCGAGCAGGCTGACATGTACCGGACCACCTACGACACCACCAGGGGTCTCAACGGCGCGGTCTGGATCGGCCTGCAGACGATCGAGAGCATCGTCCAGCACCCGCCGACGGCGACCAAGGACGGCGTGGCGACCTGGGGTCCCCACACCGGCGCGCTCGAGCCGTTGACCTGGCTGCTGGTGGTCAAGAAGGAGCAGCTGCCGACCCACTACAGCTACGCGCTGGCCGCTCGCCAGAAGGGCGACACCAACGGCAAGTTCGTTCCGATCCTCGCCGGCACCTCGCGGCGCGGCGTCGGCGGCTGGGTTGGCATCTACGCGGCCAACGCCACGGCGCTGAACCAGCTCGATCCCCAGGGCCACCCCGCCACCGGCAAGCTGATCGCCAAGTACGACACCCGCCTCGGCAAGCGCGCCGTGGTGCTCGCCCTCTCGGAGTACAGCGAGGCCGGCGAGGAGCCGGTCGACCTGGCCTACCGGTACCTGGCGCTGCACAGCGGCGCGGGCCTGTTCCGGTTCGTCGCCAAGGCCGACCTGCACCAAGACGGCTCGGCCGAGGAGGTCTACGTCATGGCGACCCAGTGGAACGAGGACGGCGCGGGCCGCGGCGACGCGCTGATCAGCGGCGGCGACGTGCCAGCCGGCATCGTGGTTCATGTCACCGAGTGCTGGGACGAGGGCTTCGCGCGTACCTTCTACACCGACAACGTCAAGACGAGCCCGACCGAGGGTGACGCCTCCCAGTGCGTCTTCAGCAACGCCCCGGCCGACGACGAGCCGAGCGTTAACGACGCGCCGGCCCTGCCGGAAAACGGCCAGCCCTAAGGCTCATCAGCGACAAGCCCGCTCCGTCGCCCTCCTGCCTCACTCCACCGCTCGCCTCTCGCAGCGACGAATCCTGCCACCGATGGTGCCGCTGTTGCTGTCGAGCTGATCGGGAGCTACCGCACGCGGGGCTTCTCTGGATCCTTGCGCGGCTTCTCGGCCTCGGGCAGCTTGATGTCGACCACGTTGAGGTTGATCTCGACCACCTCGCGGCCGGCCATCCGGTTGACCTCGTCGGCGATCTTGCGGCGCAGCTCGGCGGCCACCTTGCGGATGTCGCAGCCGTACTCGATCACCACGTCGATGTCGAAGGCAGCCTGCTTGCTGCCCACCTCGACGTCGACTCCGCGGGTCGGGCGGTCGCCGAACGAGACGATGCGGGACTTGCCGAGGGAATAGATT
>JAUVBO010000398.1 GCA_030591195.1 Pseudomonadota bacterium | reverse complement strand
GGGAGGGCGAGACCAGCACCAAGAAGCGGCGGAAGAGGTCGCGGGCCTGGACCCGGTCTGAGCGGGCGCCGTTGACCTGAAAGCGCTTGAGGTAGGACAGGGCGACGTTGTAGAGCAGCCGCGGATCGCGCCGGAGCTGATAGGCCTCCTCGAAGGCGCGGATCGCCTGGTCGTAGCGACCGACCTCGAACGCCTTGTAGGCCTCTTCCTTGAGGAGGCTGACCCGGTCGTGGCTCTGCGCGGCGGTCAGGCGCGGCAACCCGAGCCACAGCAGGGTGAGCGCCAGCGTCAACGCGAGGCGGCGCATCTAGAACCGCACCGGCATGTCGCGGACCACCCGGTCCTTCTTGCGCTTCGTCGCGCGCCTCTTTCTTGCGGCGGCCCGCCTGCGGCGCCGCTTGTTGGTCCGTGGCGTGGTCCGTAGCTTGACCGTGACGCCGATGACCTGAGCGTCCTGCGGCGGCACCGGCGTGGTCAAGAGGCTTCGAGCTTCGGGTCCTGTTTCTCCGACGACTCCGGCGTCGGCCGCGGGCTTCGACACCACCTGGTCCGATGCGGGCGCGGTCCTCGACGAGACGCCCCACGCGATCAGCGACGCGATCGCCACCAGCAACCCCACCGCCGCGAGCGCCAGCTTGCCCCGCAGCCGCCTGGCGCTGTGTGGCGCCGACGCCATGCTGACCGTGCCGCCGCTCGGGGGGCCGAGCTTGCCTGGCGGCAGCGTCGCCTCGGCCCACGGCGTCGCAGGCTCGACGGGGGCTGACTCCACGCCGCAGGCTTCGGCCAGGGCCTGGGCGAAGTCGCCCGCGCGGCAGAAGCGGCTCGCCGGCTTGGTGTGCATCGCGCGAGCGATCACCGGCCCTACCCCATCGGGGAGGTCGGGGGCCACCTCCTGCAGGGTGAGGCTCTCGCCGGCCTGCTGCTGCAGCGCGAGGTCGCCCAGGGATTGGGCTGCGTAGGGACGCTGGCCCGAGAGCAGCTCGAAGGTCAACACCCCCAGCGCGTAGATGTCGCTCCTCGGGCTCGCCGGGCGGCCGCGGCACTGCTCCGGCGACATGTAGGCCGGGGTTCCGACGACTGCGCCGGTAGCGGTGAGAAGCTCGGCGCCCGGGCGGGGATCGAGCAATCGGGCCACGCCGAAGTCGAGCAGCTTGACCTGGGCCTCCGCGATGCCGAGGTCCGGCCGGACGATGAAGACGTTGCTCGGCTTGATGTCTCGATGAACCACCGAGCTGGCGTGCAGGGCATCGAGAGCCGAGGCCAGGGCACGGACGATCGACAACGTCGGCCGGGGCTCGAGCGGGCCGAGCTCTGCCAGGTAGCTCCGGAGCGGAAGCCCACCGAGCAGCTCCATGACGTAGTACAGCCCGCCGTCGTCAAGGCGCCCCAGCGAGAAGACTTGAACGATGTTGATGTGCCGAACCCGGCTCGCGGCGCGGGCTTCCTGCAAGAAGCGCTCGGCGCTCGGCGCACCGGAGCCCGCCCAGTTGCCGGCCAGCACCTTGATCGCGACCTCGCTGCCGATCTCGGCGTGGGTCGCGCGGTAGACGGTCCCCATCCCACCGCGACCGATCACCTCTCGGAGCCGGTACTCTCCGATCCGAGTCCCCGGCCGCAAGTCCCCCGGCGCGGGCGATGCTTCGCTCTGGACCTTCCGCATCAGCGGCCTGTAACCTCGTGCATTCCCTGGTTCATGCTAGCATCCCCTGCGGGCGAGGGTCCATTTGGGCCGATGCCACCCACGCCGTCATGACCACTAGCAAGACCATCACCGCCTGGGTCGACAGCGACGCGGGGCAACTGGAGATCGAGGCTGCAGAGCTGCGCGTGTCGGCCGGGCCCGACCGCGGGCTGGAGGTCAGCCTCGGTGCCGACTCGCTGCGGATCGGTACCGCGGCGGACTGCGAGATCGTCCTGCACGACGAGACCGTCTCGGCCTACCACGCCGAGATCCAGGCCACGCGCCGCGGCTACCGGATCCGTGACCTGCGCAGCAAGAATGGGCTGCGGCTGGGAAAGTGGCCGGTCCTCTCGGCTCCACTGGCCCACGGCATGCGCATCCAGCTCGGCGGGACGACGTTCACGGTGCGGACCCTCGGGCGACGACATCAGATCCCGCTCCGTCAGCCGGGGGCGCTGGGCATGCTCGTCGCGCACTCCGTCAAGATGCGCTCGGTGGCCGCCACGGTAGAGCAGCTGGCCGCCGCCGAGATCACGGTGCTGCTGGAGGGCGAGAGTGGAACAGGCAAGGAGGTCGCCGCCCGGGTGATCCATCAGCTGAGCGCCCGCCAGCAGGGCCCCCTGGTGGTCGTCGACTGCGGTGCGATCCCGGCGACGCTGTTCGGCGGTGAGCTCTTCGGCCACCAGCCAGGCGCCTTCACTGGCGCCACCGACGGGCGCCCCGGGCTGCTCGAGGAGGCCGACGGCGGAACGCTGTTTCTCGACGAGATCGGCGAGGTGCCCCTCGAGCTACAGCCGCTGTTGCTCGGCGCGATCGAACGCAAGGCGGCTCGCCGGGTGGGCGGTGGCAAGGAGGTCACCTACGACGTCCGCTTCATCGCCGCCACCAACCGCAACCTCGCCGAGGAGGTCCGCGCTGGGCGCTTCCGCGAGGACCTCTACTACCGGCTGGCAGTTGGACAGGTGCGGCTGCCGCCGCTTCGCGAGCGGCCCGAGGACCTCGAGGTGCTGGCGCGGACCTTCGCCGCCGAGGAGGGGCTGGCGATCACTACCGAGCTGTTGCGGTTGCTTCGCGCCTACGAGTGGCCGGGCAACGTCCGGGAGCTGCGCAACACCATCGCGCGCGCCGCCATCGCCCCGACCTCGCTGCCGCTGCCGTCGGCGGGACAACCTACCGCGCAAGGGCGTTTTCGCCACGGCTCGGTGCTGGTCCCACTGAGCGAGGCCAGGCGCCAGGCCCAAGGTGAGTTCGAGCGGGCCTACGTGCTCGAAGCGCTCGAGCTGGCCCAGGGCAATATGTCCCAGGCGGCCAAGCTCGCTGGCGTCTCCCGCCCCTTCTTCATGCGACTGGCCCAGCGTCATCAGCTGCTGGCCCGCGACCGCCGCTGACGCTCAGCCTTTCGGTGTCACCCGAGGGTTGACACTTGGGGGTTAATCCCCCTGGTGGATCTGCTCCAAGTGGTGGATATGACACAAGGGTGCTCCGGTGCGCTCCGGGATCCAGGTTTGCACTGAACCCGAGCTCAGAACCGGAGGCTCGTGTGATGAAATCATCGTTTGCGCTCGTTATTGTCGCTCCATTGCTGTTGACGGCCTGTGAGTCTGGCTCCCTGCTGGGTGGAGGAGAGGTGCCTCAGGGGCCAACCACCCTCGGAGACAGCAGTGGCCAGACGCCAGCCAGTCCGGCGAACGGCGCGCCGGACAGCGCCGCGGCTGCGGGAGACAGCGGCGCGAATCACTCGATACCTGCGCCAGCGCCAGACAGCTCGACACCTGCGCCTGATCCCGCAGCGCCCGACAGCGGCCCGTTGCCACCCGCGCCGGACGCTGGCTCTGTGCCGCCGCCTGTCACCTATGACGTGGTGATCGCCGTCGGCGACAGCTTCCAGCAGAAGAACGACAGCTCGCCGGCCGGGACGGTGTTCCTGGTCGAGGCCGGGGTCCATGTTCAGCAGCGGATCGACGACCCGAAGGATGGCAACCAGTGGATCGGCGAGCCCGGCGCGGTGATGGACGGCCAGGGCGCCCGGAGCCACGCCTTCGGTGGGTCGGCGACCGACGTGGAGATCCGCCTGATCAAGATCCAGGGCTACCAGGACAACGGCATTTTCTTCAGCGGTGGCTCGGGGGTCTGGGTCGATCAGGTGACGGTCTACGACACCGGCTCGGGCGACGGCGAGGACAACGGCTCGGTGCGCTTCGACAACATGTCCGACGTCAAGGTGACCGATTGCTACTTCGAGCGTGTCTCATCGGGGGTCCTGCCGTCCCACTGCAGCGGGCCGATCGTCATCGAGCACAACTCGGGCCTCAACATCGGCCGCAACATGGTCCAGCTCGCCTGGTGCTCGGGTGGTGGGATCCGGGTCCGCTACAACTCGATGGACTGCGATGGCGCCTACGTCCGACCGGGCAACGACCACGTCGAGGACTGGATCTCGGTCTTCGCCGTGCAGGGGCTGCCGAACGATTACGCCGAGTTTTCCTACAACCGCGCCCGGGGCCACGGGACCTCGGATTCGGGCTCGTTCATCATGCTCGGCGACGGCGGCGGCGAGTACCAGCGGGCGGTGGGCAACGTCGGCGTCACGCCGGGCCAGGTCGGCATCGGGCTCAGCGGCGGCCACTACATCGAGGCTACCGACAACCTGATGTACAGCGACAGCTGGGCCGAGAGCAACATCGCTTTCTACTCGGCGGACTACGGCTCGGGCGGCTGCGGCAACCACATCGTCAGGAACAACCGCGCCAGCTGGACCAACCGCGACGGCATCAGCAACTCGTTCTGGGCCGGCGGTAGCTGCTCGCCGCTCGACGAGGGCGACAACACCTTCCCCGACGGGAGCCTGACCGCTGCCATCTGGAATCAGTGGAACCCGAGCCCCTAGTCAAGATGAAGTGACCGGCTGACCCGACTGACCGGCGTCAGCCCTCGACGGAGTCTGATGGCCGTCACGGCATGCGTAGCGCACAGGGTCGAGATTGAAGAACTCGGGACCGAGCCTGACGGTATGCGTGGCGCCCAGGGTCGAGATTGAAGAACTCGGGACCGAGCCTGACGGTGTGTGCTCGGGAGGTTGGAAGGTGTCAGT
>JAUVBO010000879.1 GCA_030591195.1 Pseudomonadota bacterium | reverse complement strand
GGTGATCGTCACCGGACAGTTCGTGTCGGCACCGATGGTCGTCGTGCGATCGAGGGTAACCACCCGTCCCTGCTGCTCGCCCTCGAGGAAGGTCAGCCAGCCGAGGACCCGCCGCTTCGCTCCCTCCTCGCCAGGCGCCGCGGAGCCTGCTGCGCTCGGGGAGTCGAACATCAGCGTCTTCTTGCCGGCGTCCGCGGTGGCGTGCAGCACCGCCGCGGTGATGTTGTCCATCGTGCCGTGGGAAAGGGACGCGCGCACCAGCGAGGCGGCCACCTCGGCCGGCGGCAGCGCCCCGCTGCTCGCTCCCTGGAGGATCTGCAAGAGCACCTCCTCGGACATCGAGTCCGAGACCCCGTCGGAGCAGATCAGCAGCACGTCGTCGGGCTGTAGCGACAGCGACTCGTAGTCCGCCTCGGGATCAGTAGCGGTGAGCCCGAGGGCCCGCACCAGCGTGTTGCCCGGGCGCTCGACCTGGGGTTTGATCTGCGGGTTGTCGGCGAGGAAGTTGGCCAGCGAGTGATCGCGGGTAACCTGCTGGATCCGGCCGCCGCGGACCAGATAGATCCGGCTGTCGCCCACGTGGGCCAGGTGTGCGATGCCGCCGTGGTACAGCACCATCACCACGGTGGTGGCCATCCCGGCCAGCGCCGCGTCCTGCTGCTGACCGGCGACGATTCGCTGGTTGGCCGCGGCCACCGCCGCGTTGAGCAACCGCTTGGCGGCCTCGGCATCGCCAGGCGGCAGGGTCGGCAGGCCGGCCTCGACCTGGCCGTGGATCGTCTCGCAAGCGAGCCTGGCCGCCTCCTGGCCGCCTGCTCGTCCGCCGGTCCCGTCCGCCACCAGGTAGAGTTGCAGCCCGGTGGCCAGGGCGACGCTGTCCTGGTTTTCCTCCCGCTTGCCGGCGTCGGTGCGTGCAGCGGCCGAGATCTTGACGTTCATCGGTGCCTCAGCGCTCGTCATTCGTGCGCGCGGTGAGTTTCGCATACAGCGCGCCGAACTGGGAGATCAACATCGACTCGCCGCCATCCTCGGCGAGGTCGCGGTGGGTCGTCTCGTAGGTCTGCCAGAGCGACTTGGCGGTGACCAGGCGGTAGAGCTGGGCCGCCTTCGCCGAGACCAGCCGCGGGCTCAGCCGCTCGAGCAGCGCGCGCCCTCCGGCCCGGAGGGTCTCGAGCAGCGCGAGTTGCTGCTGAAGCAGCTCGCGACAGGCCTGCTTCAGCGCCGCGTGCGCCGCGAGGTGATCGCCGGCGAGCAACCCGGCGAGCCACTGCTCGACACCCACGGCGCCGGCCGCTCCACTGCCGCCAGGCGCGAGGGTCCCGCGGACCTCGCGGCCCGAGACGAGCAGCTGGTCGAGCTCGGCGGCCAGGACCTCCAGCGCCCGCTCCAGCCGGCGGCCGAAGTCGGCGATGGCGGTGGAATCCGGCGCAAGCTCGGCACCGCCAAATCGCCAGGCCAGGCGCCGCAGCACCGTCAAGGCGGCGAGGTCCGAGCCCGGCACCGTCAAGGCGGCGAGGTCCGGGACTGGCACCGTCAAGGCGGCGAGGTCCGGGACTGGCACCGCCAGGGTCGGAGCCAGCGGGGGGGCCACCGGGTCGCTGCCAACGGGCGGTGCCAGCTGGCTGAGGTCCGGCAGCTCGACCTCGTCTACCTCCTGGGTGATCTCCGCCTTGCGTCGAACGCGCCCCTCGAGCGACGCAGGCTGCTCGGTGGCGTCCGCCACCTGCTCCAGGATCAGCCGAAAGGGGACGATCTGGATCACATCGTTGCCCGGGAGCTTGGCCATCTCGTCGGCCGACAGCCGATGATCGCCGATGAAGATCGGGTTGCTGGTGCCCACTTGGAGGACAGCCAGCTCACCGCCAACAAAACCGATAGCCGCATGCCACTGGGAGACGTAAGGGTCATCCAGGACGAGATCGTTGAGGGGGTTACGGCCGATGCGCACCGGGAAGCTCACGTATTGCACTCTCGCCGTGCCGCCGCTGCGCTCGTCGAAGACCTGTATCGTGAGCTGTCTCTGGCCCGTGTCTTGGTCGAACTCCAGCATCCCCGTCATCCCGTCGGCAGACAGCCTTCACCGTAACCCCAAACCGGACTCGCTTGGCAATCGGTATTCGTTGGCCGGACCGCCGTCGGCGCCGATCCGCGAAATGTGCGGATCCTGTTGATTTCTCCGACCAGGGCGGCGAAAATGCCAACGCTTTTGGAGGCGATACCCTCGATGAAGGGTAACGCCGAACATCGGGGTCGAACCTCAGCCGAAACGGCGGGCGGCCCGTGAAGGAGAACGTGCGATGGCTGGTGATGGATCGGTTGCCCCCAAGGAACGCGTTAACATCGTCTACAAGTCGGACACCGGCGACGCTCAGGAAGAAGTCGAGCTGCCGTTCCGCTTCATGGTCCTCGGCGACTTCACCGGCCGGCCGGACGACACGCCGGTGGAGGAGCGCCAGCTGGTCAACGTCAACAAGGACAACTTCGACGACGTGCTGGCGGCCCAGAAGGTCGAGACTGAGTTCTCGGTGCCGAACGAGCTCACCGACGAGAAGGGCGGCGAGCTGCCGGTCAAGCTCGCCTTCGACAAGATGCGCGACTTCTCCCCCGACGCCGTCTGCCAGCAGGTCCCCGAGCTGCGCTCGCTGGTCGAGCTGCGCGACGCGCTGACGATGCTCAAGGGTCCGCTGGGCAACATCCCTGCCTTCCGCAAGCGGCTGCAATCCGTGCTGGGAGACAAGGACGCCCAGGAGAAGTTGCTCGCCGAGCTCAAGCTCGCCGATGCCGAGGGTGGCGGTGCGGGCAACGAGTAAAGCGACTGTGACGCGACACAGCGTGAGCGGCCGAGCGGTCCCCACGCCGCCAAGTGGTCGCGACGGTATAGCGGATTAGATCGGCCCGCCAACCATGGCGGGCAGAGGAGATACAGGCAGGCACGATGGCTG
>JAUVBO010000324.1 GCA_030591195.1 Pseudomonadota bacterium | reverse complement strand
GATGGCCCGGGGGCCGACGGGACGCGGGGCGGCCGAAGACCTCCTCGGCCCGGGCACAGAGCCGTCGGTACCGATCGGAGGCGAGGCGGGAGAGCATCGTCCCGCGAGCCTCGAGCCAGCGCCCCCTGAGCGCCGCCCGCAGCTCCTGCCAGCCACTTCTCGGCACACCGCCGACCTGACGCTGCCACTCCGCCGTGTCCAGCTGGTGCACGTCGAGGTCGCGCACCTGGCCAAGCGCGGCGGCGAGCCACTTGAGGTTACGCGCGAGGTACTCGGTGCTGCGACGATCGAAGCAGCCGTCGAAGTTGACCAGCGCGGCGCGCAGCCGCCGGGTGGCGACCCGCATCTTGTGCAGGTGCTCGGGATCGAGACCGGCCCAGGTTCCCGGCTCGTAGCTGAGCATCGCCTGGAGCTGAGCGCCGCAGATCGCCCGGGCGACGACGTCGGCGCTGGCGAAGGCGTCGAACTGCACCGCGGGCGGGCCGAGCTTCACCGGCTCGAGGCCGAGGCAGGCCCGGGCCCGCCGGTGCTTGCTCTTGCTCGAGGGCTCGACGCCGGGCAGGCTGACCAGCTGGCGAGCGAGGCCAGCGAAGGCCGCCTCGTCCCCCTCGCCGAGCTCGAGCTCGAGCTCGACGAAGCTCCCCCCCGCCCTTCGCGCTCCCGGTCGCCGGACCTCGGCCCGATCGAGGCACAGCTCGGCGGTGCACGCCCCCTGGTCGAGGTCGAGGTCGAAGCGCTCGCGCCGGTTGCGCACCACCAGCTCGGCAACCGGCACCTCGCGGAGCCGCAGCGGCAGGGCCTCCTCGATCAGCGACTTGAGCGCTCGCCCCGGATCCCCGCCGGGCGGTACCTCCGCGCCGAGCTCGGTCCGCTCGAAGATCAACGCGGCGATCAGCGGCTCGGGCTTGAGCTGCACCTTGCGGCGCCCCTTCTTCGTCCGGCAACGCCCGTTGAGCCCCGCCCGGGCCAGCGAGCCGCTGGCCGTGTCGAGGTAGACGTCACGGTTCTCGACCAGCTCCCGGCCGGTGACCGCCACGCCGGCCCCGGCGAGCATCCCGAGCAACGCGTCGAGCGAGAACAGCTCCTCATCGCAGATCAGCTTCAGCTCCAGCTCCCGCTGGGACTCGACCTCACCGCGGCTCTCTGGTTGCCCCTGCGCGGTCACTGTTTGATTCACCTCCGCTACGCCCCGGTAGTCCCGGTCCGCTTGCCGAGCGGCACGAACCGGCGCTCGGCCGGGGATGGCATCCGCCGGTCGATCTCGGCTGCCGTCATCTCGTAGATCGCCAGCTGGCTGTCGATCGGCGCGCCCTTGGCCTTGACCCGGGCGTAGCGACCGTCCGGCTGCAGCTCGCGGGCCTTGACGTTGTCCTTCAGCTGGAGCTCGAGGACCTTCATTACATACTCCCGCTGGGCCTGGTCCTCGATCGGGAACATCAGCTCGATCCGGTGATCGAGGTTGCGCGGCATCCAGTCGGCCGACGAGAGGTAGAGCTCCTCCTGCCCGCCGTTGCGGAAGTAGAAGACCCGCGCGTGCTCGAGGAAGCGTCCGACGATGCTGCGCACCCGGATCGTCTCCGACAGCCCGGGCACGCCTGGCCGCAAGCAGCAGCCGCTGCGGACGATCAGATCGATCTCCACGCCCGCCTGGGACGCCCGGTAGAGCTCCTCGATCACCCGCCGGTCGACCAGCGCGTTCATCTTGGCGATGATCCGGCCCCGCGACCGCCGGGCCGAGGTGTCGATCTCGCGAGCGATCAGGCTCCGCAGCTTGCGCCGCAGGCCGGTGGGCGACATCTCGACCTTGTCCCACTCGGGCGGCAGGGTCGCGCCGGTGATCACGTTGAACAGGGCCGAGGCGTCGCCGCCCAGCAGGTCGTCGGCGGCCATCAGCCCCATGTCGGTGTAAACCCGTGCGGTGGCGTCATTGTAGTTGCCGGTAGCGAAGTGCACGTAGCGGCGGATCCCCTCTGGCTCGCGCCGCACCACCAACAGCGCCTTGCAGTGGGTCTTGAGGCCGACCAGGCCATAGACCACGTGCGCCCCCGACTGCTCGAGACGCTCGGCCCACTCGATGTTGCGCTCCTCGTCGAAGCGCGCCCGCAGCTCGACCGCCACGGTGACCTGCTTGCCCGACTCGGCGGCCTTGGTCAGCGCCCGGACCACTGGCGAGTTGGGCGTAGTGCGGTAGAGGCACTGTTTGATCGCCAGCACATCGGGGTCGTCGGCGGCCTGTTGCACCAGCTCGGCCACCGGGTCAAACGCGTGGTACGGGTGGTAGAGGAGCCGCGGCGCGCGCTTGAGCCAGTCGAAGATGCTCGGTGGACGGTCCGACTGGACCAGCGGCGTCAGCGGTCGGTCCTTGAGGTCCGGCCGGTCCACCACGCTGTAGAGCTGCATCAGGTCCGACAGCTGCATCAGCCCGACGATCGGGTGACGCTGGCGCTCGTCGACGTCGAGGTTGGCATTCAGCGCCTGCAGCAGCTTGCCCTCGAGCTTCGCCCCGTGCTCGAGCCGCACCGCGACGCCGTGACGCCGTCCGAGCAGCTTCTTTGACATCGCCCGACGCAGGTCCTCGGACGCCGCTTCGTCGAGGTAGATGTCGGCGTCCCGGGTGACCCGGATCGCGCTCAGCGAGCGAATCTCGTAGCCCGAGAAGAGCGCCGCAGCCCGGTCGACGAGCACCGACTCGATCGGCACCAGGTCGGTCCCCTCCCCAGGCCGCCGGGTGTCGATGAACCGCGGCAGAACCCGCGGCAGGCCAACGAAGCCGATCCGCAGCAGGGGATCATCCTTGTCCTTGCCCTTGGCCTTGCCCTTGGCCTTGGCTCGCTCGTCGTGCAGCCTGAGGGCGAGGTAGAGGGTGCAGTTGTGTAGCCGGGGGAACGGGTGGGTCGGCCCGACGATCATCGGCGTGATCACCGGGTAGATCACCTCGTGGTAGTACCGGTGCAAGTACTCGCGCTGCTCCGGATCGACGTCCTCGATACCGGCGATCCGCACGCCCTGCTCGCCCAGTTCCTGGAGCAATTGCTCGAGCACCCGCTCCTGGCGCGGAATCAGCTGCCCGACGATGTCGGCCACGCCGTCGATCTGCACCTCGGGCGAGCGACGGCCAGTGCCGCTGGCCTCTATACCCGCGTCCACCTGGCGGTAGAGCCCCGCCACCCGAACCATGAAGAACTCGTCGAGGTTCGAGGCGAAGATCGAGAGGAACTTCACCCGCTCGAGCAGCGGGTTCGACGGGTCCTCGGCCTCCTCGAGCACGCGCTCGTTGAAGTGCAACCAGCTCCACTCCCGGTTGTAGAAGCGTTTCTGGTAGCTGGTATCAACGCTGGGCAGGCTCATGTCGCCAACACCTCGGTCAAGCGCGCCTCGACGCCGAAGAGCTCTTCGCAGAGATTAGACTTCGACTTGAAGGCACGCCTGATGGTGGTGAAGCTCTCGCGATCGCCGGTGCGCGTCTCAGCGCGCACCTCGAGGGCCTCGTCGGTCATCTCGACCGACACGCTGTCCACCCGCTGTTCGTGGTCCGCGTCGAGCGCGTCGGCCACACGCAGCAACGCCGCCAGCTTGAGCAACTCTACCCGGCTCGAGGACGAGAGCTGGCTGACCACGACGCTATCTGTCGGCGGCAGCTCCGCGCGATGGAACCGGGCCAGCAGCGCGACCTTTTCCACTTCCTCCCGCGAAAGCCCCATGATCTGGCTCGCGCGGATCAGGTAGGCGCTGTGCCGCTCGTGGTCCTGGCCGGCGACGAAGACCCCTAGATCGTGGAGGATCGCGCCGACCGCCAGCAGCAGGCGACTGCGGTCGGCAAGGGTCGTGAACCGCCGCAGCCCATCGAACAGCTGCAGCGCCAGCTCGCGGACCTTGCCGGCGTGCTCCTCGTCGATGCGGTACTTGCGCCCGAGGGCCCAGGCCGCCGACTCGACCAGATCCGGCCCCGGATCCACCTCGCCGGCCAGGCGCCACGCGATCTCGGAGCGCATCTCGAGCAACACGCTGTCGAGCATCGAAGCGTCGGGGAAGACCACCTTCGGCTCACCGCCGACCAGGTCGGCGAAGACCCGCAGCTCCTCGAAGGCCATCCGGGCCATGCCCGCCGTGCCGTGGTCCAGCCTAGTCTGCTCGACGATGTCCTCGGTGGAGGTCCCCCTGACCGCCTTGGAGAGCTCCTTGAACGCCTTGCGCGTCACCTGCAGCCCCCACTCGCGTTGCTTCGACCGGATCAACCCTTCGACGAGCCGGCGCAGCTCGCTGTTGATCACCACCAGCACGTTGGCCGGCGGCAGGTCGTGAGCCCGCCCGATCGGACCGACCACCTTGCGCATGAACGCCGGGACGAGCCGCAAGGCGCCCTTTTCGCTCACGCCCGACTGCATCAGGCGCATCAAGCCAATGGACATCGTCTCGGCGACGACGATCTCGCCCTTGGTCTGGATCACCAAGTGGGTGCCGCCGGCGCCGAGGGCCAGCAACAGCTGGGTCCCCTCGGCGAACGCCGGCCCGAGCTGGTGCTGGACGTAGCGGTGGAGCAGCCGGGCCTCCTCGATCGCCTCGATCACTGTCACCTGCAGGCCGGTGGCCCGCGCGACGCGCTCGGTGAAGACCTCGCGGTTGCCGGCGTCACGAACCGCGGTCGTCGCCACGGTGCGACAGTCCTCCGCTTCGAGACCATAGCCGCGGATCACCTGGAGGAAGTCGCCGAGGGTCCGCACCACGGCCTCGGTGGTCACCGCGCGGATCCTGCCGCGGGAGAAGGTGTCGAGCCCGATCGCCACCGGCGCGGTCAAGGTCTCGAGCCGGCGTATCGGCCGGCCGACGATGAACTCGCCGACGGTCATCCGCAGGGCTTGTGACCCGAGATCGATCGCTGCCACCAGCCGCGGCTCGAGTCCGCCCGGGTCAGGCTGGCCGGTCGTCGCCTCGGGAGGCGGCGCCGGTCGCTCGGGGCTGACCGCCAGAGCCAGGGCCGGGTCCTTTTTCGCCGTCTGCTGGCTTCGGGGGGGGTCTTCCACGCCGGTCACTCCCTTTTTGCCGCGCCGTAGGCGAGGGTGGTGCGAAAGATAGCATAGGTCTAGCAGTAGGCTTGGGAGCGTTACGTGACACTGTTTCTAACCGACGCAAAAGACGAGACTCGACTGGCCACTGGGGAGGCCATGCCACCCTCGACGATCGACAAGAGGCTGTATTTACTAGTCTCCCATTGGGCTCGTTT
>JAUVBO010000199.1 GCA_030591195.1 Pseudomonadota bacterium | reverse complement strand
GGCCGGCTCAAGAGCGGCCTGGTCCCCGACCTGGCAATCTACGACGGCACCGAGCACCGGCACTACGAGGCGGTGACCCGGGGCAACGTCAGCCGGGTGGCGCTGGTGGTGCGCGGCGGCAAGGTGCTCTACGGCGACGAGTCGGCGGTGCAGGCCCTCGGCGGCACCGACTGCGAGGCGCTCGACGTCTGCGGCGCGCGGCGGCGACTCTGCCTCAAGTCCGAGATCGGCCTGACCCTCGACGAGATGAAGCAGCGCTTCGTCAAGGACGGCGTGCCCTTCGCCCCCTACGATCTGTTCTTCTGCGGTCCCCCGACCAACGAGCCTACCTGCCTGCCGACCCGCCCGGGCGAGTACGAGGATGGGCCGAAGGCGGGCGACAGCGACGGCGACGGCGTCGAGGACGGCGCCGACAGCTGCCCGAAGATCTTCAACCCGCCGCGTCCGATGAACGACGGTAAGCAGCCCGACGAGGACGGCGACGGCGTGGGCGACGAGTGCGATCCCTGTCCGCTGGACAAGGACACCACCCAGTGCTCGACCAAGTTCAACGCCGACGACCGCGACGGCGACGGCAAGAACAACGACCAGGACAACTGCCCGGAGAAGCCCAACCCGGAGCAGAAGGACAGCGACGGCGACGGGATCGGCGATCTCTGCGACCCGTGCCCCCAGGCCAAGGGCACCTGCCCGTTCTCAGTGCCCGAGCTCCGGGACCCGGCCCTCGGCAAGAAGCCCGCGCCGGGGACCAAGGTCCGGGTCGAGAACCTCGTGGTCACCGCGATTCGCCTCGCCAAGAGCGCTGGCTTCTACGCCCGGCAGGGCAAGGGCAACTACCAGGCGATCTTGATCTACACCGGCGGCGTGCCAGCCAGCACCGCTGGCGTGACGCTCAAGGTCGGCGACGTGGTCACCGTCGAGGGGAAATACGACCTGTTCCACGAGGTGGACGAGCTGGTCGACCTGACGCTGGTCGAGGTGGTGGGGCAGGGCGGCGATGTCACCCCGGTGGACGTCAAGACCGCCGACCTGCAGCCCGGCGGCCAGCGCTCCGAGGAGCTCGAGAGCCAGCTGGTGCGGGTCAAGGACGTCACCGTCAAGGCGATGCTCGCCAGCGGCGACGACGACTTCTGGGTCTCGGACGACGGCAACGCCTGCACCGGCACCACCCCTCCCTGTGCGCTGGTCACCGACTTCTTCTACGACGGCGGCGTCAACGACGGCAAGCCGTCGGTCACCGTCGGCCAGACCTTCAGCGCGATCACCGGCCCTCACGACGGCTTCGACAGCAAGCACGTGCTGTCGGTGCGCAGCGACGCTGACCTCCAGTAGCGCCCGGGCTGCACCTTCAATAGGTCACGAGGCTCAGCCGGCCTTGATCTGGATCCGGCGCGGCTTGATCGCTGCGGCCTTCGGCAGGTGCAGCCAGAGCACACCCTGCTTGAGCTCGGCGTTGACCTTGTCGTAGTCGGTGCCGCCCGGCAGCTTGAACGAGCGGCGGTAGCCGAGCCAGCGCTGGTCTTCGTCGCTGTCGAGCCGGCGGCCCTCGAGGGTCAGCTCGTCCTGGTCGACGTCTACCCGGAGCCTGTCGGTCACCACGCCAGGCAGGTCGACCAGCAGCAGGAACTCGTCGTCGTTCTCGTAGACGTCGACCAGCGGCGCTGCCCAGCGCTCGTGCTCGACCACCTGCTCGGGACTCTGGTGCTTGCGTTCATTCATCTGGATGCTCATCACAACCTCCTCTCTAGCTGCCGGCCTGGACCGTGATCTGGCGTGGCTGGGCCTCGGGCGCCTTGGCGATCTCCACCGTCAGCACGCCGTTGGTGAGCCTCGCGGCGACCTTCTCCGGGTCCACCTTGCAGGGCAGCGAGAAGCTGCGCGAGAAGCGGACATTGCCCCGTTCCTTGCGGTGCGCGGTGTAGCCCTTGGGGCCGTCCACCACGCGCTCGCCGGAGATCGACAGCACGTCCTGGTTCAGCGTGAGATTGACCTGATCTTCGTTCATCCCGGGGATCTCGGCGGTCAGCAGCAGCTTGTCGCCGGCGTCGTCCAGGTTGATGTAGGGCCAGCGCGACTCGTAGAAGCTCGGGCTCGTCTCGTGCCGACCGAAGTCCTCGAAGAGCTGGTCCATTCGGCGGCGGAAGCTCGCAAACGACGCCATCGTCGGGTCATACGACCTCCATCGGATCAACATCAGTGACCTCCTTTGAGCTCGACAGCCCCGAAGGGCCTGCTTTTCCTGAATGGGCTCCGCAGCGTCGGCGTTGGCCTGGGCTGCGGCGCTCCTTGGGTTTCCCTGCCCGATCTCTGAGATAAGTCCGCGGTCCGAGGTGTCAACCCTGGCGGCGCAAGATTGCCGTCGGCGGCTTGGCGCGGGAAGCGGGCGTGGCTAGTAGCCCGACAGGCGAAGCAGGTCGAGCCACATCAGGTAGAAGTTCTCGGGCGGCGCGTTCCTTAGGCCGAAGATCCAGCCGCGGACGCGGTCGAAGATCGAGGCCTCGCCCTGGCTGCTGGCGGGCAGGCTCCAGGTGAAGTGGTCGTTGTTGCGCAGCCCCATGTAGATCCCGCGGGTGGCGCTGAGCTGCGAGACCACGCCGTCGTTGGGTGCCGGCTCGCCATTGGGATAGCGCTCGCGCGCGCGGAGGATCTTGTGGGCCAGGGCGAGGGAGGCGCTGACCAGCTGGCCGCAGGTGCCGGTGAAGCAGGCCTGGCCGGCCCAGGAATAGACCGTGGCCTGGTCGGTTGGCCGGGGCAGCACCTGGGTGCCGGTCCAGGTGTCGCGTCGCGGCAGGTCGGCAGCGGAGGGCCGGCCGGTGGCCCGGACCGGCGGCACGTAGCTCAGGCCGTCGCCGAGGGCGTAGCGCTCAACCTGGCAGCGCTCGCCGCCACTGGCGGCGAGGGCGCAGGCCCAGTCGTAGCTGCGGGCGGGGGTCGGCGGCGCGGGGAAGTTGCGCTGCATCGAGTCGCGCGCGTAGGTTCGCGAGAGGTGAGACAGGGTCTCCTTGAACGGGCCGTGGTCCTCCGGCGCGTGGCCGAAGATCCACTCGCTCGTCCGGCGGAAGAGCCAGTCGACAACGTCGCCCTCGAGCTGCTCGAGGCTCCAGTCGGCGAAGGCCGAGCCGAGGTGCGGCGAGCTGAGGGTGGTCAGCGAGGCGATCCGCCGGCGCCAGGGCACGCCCTGGTAACAGCAGGCCTGGGGCTCGCCTTGGTCGTCGGCGCAGCGGGGCTGGCCGCAGTCGGCACCGTTGTAGCGCTCGTCGCCCATCAGCAGCCGCGCGTCGAGGCCGCCCATCGAGTGGGCGATGACGTTGACCCGCAACTCGGTACCGGTCTCGAGCCGCTCGAGGAAGCGGATCAGGTTGCGCCGCAGCTGCTCGACCCGCTCGCCGAGGGGACGGAAGCCCGGCACGTCGTCGGCGGCGATCCAGCCGCCGTAGCGCTTGTCGTCGCCGTTACCCTCGACCGTGACCATCGGGCGCCAGGCGGGGCTGGCCTCGAGCAGGGCCTCGATCACCGGGGTCCACATCTGTCGCGAGGAGTTGAAGCCGTGGGCGAGGTAGATCGGGTAGCGGGTGACCTCGGGGCTCGGGCTGCAGGCGTAGCCCTTGCAGCCGAAGGTCAGCGCGTAGCGCGAGGGCTCGTCGGGCTCATAGGCCAGCGGCCGGAAGGCGCGGGTCAACCCCGCGGGCAGCGCCTGGTTGTCCGGGCCGAGCGCCTGGCGGCAACTGCTCAGCCGGCGGTCGCAGCCGTCGAGGTTGGCGATGCGCACCGGGACGCCGTCGAGCCGCTGCGGAGCTGCGGTGACCATCGCCACCGCGGCCAGGTTCACGGGGAAGGACGATTGGGGCAGGGACCGGTCGGCGAAGGCGTCGACCAGCAGCAGGCCCTCGCCCGGGGCGTTGGTGCCAGGGGTGTCGAGCAGCAGCACGCGGTCGAGCGCCCCATCCTGGATCGCCAGGCGCGGGGCGTCGGTTGGCCCGTCCCGCTCGCTGGCGACCCACACCGACGGCGACCAGTGCTTGACCTTGATCCACTTGCGCCGGCCGGCGTTGTCGGTGGCGAAGAAGTTCCAGGCCTCGGCCGCGAATGCCTCGCCCAGCCCGCGCAGGGTCAGCGGGCGCTCGATGCGCCAGCGGTCCTGCTTGTCGTTGCTGACGAGCACCGCGCGACCGTTGGGCTCGATCACCAGATCGGCGACCACACCGCGCTCGGGCACCAGCACGCGGTTGCGCTCGTGACCGATCAGCACCCGCGCCCGTCGCCCCGGGTAGCGGGGCAGGAAGCCGCAGCGCGACCGTGGTCCGACGACCAGCGCATAGTGCCGATGGCGGTCGCTGCGGATCGTCAGCTTCAGCGTGCCGTCGTTGTCGTCGGCTCCGTCGATCGGCGCGCCCCAGCGCCCGCGGCTGTCCTGGGCGAAGAGGTCGACGTGGACGCAGCCGTGCATCCGTCGGTCGAGGACCCGCAGGCGCAGCTGGTGCTTGGCCCTGCCATAGGCAGTGAAGGGGTAGACGTGCCAGCGCTGCAGCCGGTGACCGAAGGGCACCGTGCGGCGGATGATGAAGTCGGTCTCGGCCGGCGGATCGAGTCGGCTGACCAGCGCCGCCGCGGCGCTGCCCGGGGTGACGACCGCGGGGCCATCGCCCTTGCCCTGGAGCAGGCCGGGCGGGCTGGCCACCGGCGAACAGCCGGCCAGCGCCGCGGCTGCGAGCAAGGCCGGCAGGTTCCTGATTATTGATAGTTGCATTCAGAAACTGTCGGCTAGCAGGTCCTGTGCCGACTCACGAGGAAAAAATACCGAATAAATATCGGCTTCGGAGGTCTTCAGGAATCGGAGGAGGGGCATCCGCGGTAGCCGTCTGCGCCAGATTGGCTCCGCCCCGGTCAGCTCGAGACGGGACCGTCACGCTGGGGCGGATCGACCGCGAGGCGCTAGACAGGTTGATCGAGCACCACCCGGCGTTCGGCGAGCGCCTGCGCGCCAGCGATTCGGACGGCGGCTGACAGCGCCTATTCCCCCTGCGGGGCTCTTAGAAGAGGTGGGAGAAGCGGCCCATCAAGCGGCGCTGGACGGCGCGGGCGAGCAGCTGGGCGTGGACCCGGCGCTCGACCTGCTCGAGGTGCGCGGCCGATCGAGCGGCGCGGTCGCGCGCGATGCGGTCTGTCTGGGCAACCATCAAGCTCATCACCCCCAGCTCCTCTGGGTCGAGCCAGAGCACGTTGCAGCCGTTGCAGGCGTCGATGTAGACGTCCCGGCCGCCCATGTAGCCGAAGTGCTCCATCTTGCTGCCGCACAGCGGGCAGTCGAGTTCTCCGCCATCGTCGGCCAGGGCCTCGATTCGCTGGTCGGGGGCGATCTCCTCGACGAGCTCGTCGGTCATCCGCTCGAGCAGCGGCGTCAGGCGCCGCCGGTCGACGAGTGAGCCCTGACACGCCTGGCAGAGGTGCAGCTCGACCCCATGAAACTCGCCTGGCTGGAGCTCTCCGGCGCAGCGGGGGCAACTACGGGTCGGTTCGTCGGTCATCCTCAGTCACCGCAGGACGAAGGGGTAGGTGATGCTTAGTCGCCACCCTTGAAGGGCGGCTGCCACCACGCCGACGATGATCCTATGGCCGAGCATGGCGCCAGCGTAGAGCATCGCCCCGGGTCTTGTCCCGGGTATTCAGGAGAGCAGCGCGTGGACACCCACACCGATGGCTGCGGCCGTCGCCAGCGCCAGCAGCCAGGGGTGGCGGGCGAGCAGCGGGCGATTGGCTCCGATCACGAAGCGGGCGTCGAACTCCGACTCGTCTCGCCTCGAGCTCGATGTATGCACCCTCAGCGTCGGCTCGGCCAGCGCTGCCAGAGGCTCCTGCCTCGCGACCGCCGATGGGCCGCTCTCGGGCTGCGGCACGAGCGTTTCGATCGTCAGGATCCCCTTGACCGCCTCGAAGGTGGGCTCGGGGCAGGGCAGGGGCGGCGGGACCGGGGCTGCCGTGGCCACCGTCTTGCGTGGCGGCAGGGCTGGGGCCGCCTTGCGTGGCGGCAGGACCGGGGCCGCCTTGCGTGGCGCCTGGGCCGGCAGGGGCACCCGCTTGATCGGGGGCCGGTCGAGACAGCGGCTCGGCGGCGTGCTCGCCAGCGCATCGGTCACGGCGCGCTCGATCTGC
>JAUVBO010000184.1 GCA_030591195.1 Pseudomonadota bacterium | reverse complement strand
GACGCGAAGTATCCCCGTTTGACCTGACGATGTAAAGAACACTCGATCCTGCCGCGATAGCTCTGGTGGCGGCGCGCCTCCGGTACGCGGCGCGCCGCCGGTGGGTGAACTTGGAGAGCGCATCTGGGAGTATCCCTCGGCGCGCGAACATCACAGGAGCATCACCATTGAAGCAGGTACTCGTGCTCGGGGCCGGGCTGAGCGCATCCTATTTGATCCACCACCTGCTCGAGCTGTCCACCGAGCTCGACGGGTTCGTCACCGTCGCCGACCTCGAGCTCGGCGTCGCCGAGGCGGCGGTGGGCAAGCATCCGCGGGGCAGCGCGGTGCAGTTCGACGTCAACGACTCGGCCCTGCGCTCGACGCTGATCGCAAAGTCCGACGTGGTGATCAACATGCTGCTGCCGGCCCACCAGCACCTGGTGGCCTGGGACTGCGTCGCCCACGGGCGGCACATGCTGTCGGTCTCCTACCGCGACGCCGACCTGCGGGCCCTCGACCAGGACGCCCATCGCAAGGGCGTGCTGCTGCTGTCCGAGCTCGGGCTCGACCCCGGGCTCGATCACATGTCGGCGATGGCGATGATCGATCGCGTGACCGCCGCTGGTGGACGGATCGTCGGCTTTCGCTCCTACGGCAGCGGCATCCCGGCGCCGGATCAGGAGATGGGCCCGCTGCGCTACGCGATCACCTGGAACCCGCGCAACGTGGCGATGGCCGGTGAGGCCGGCGCCCAGTACATGCAGGGCAACAAGATCAAGATCGTCGCCTTCCACCACGTCTTCCACCACACCTGGTCGGTGGACGTCCCGGGCGTCGGGACCCTCGAGGCCTACCCGAACCGCGACTCGCTGTCCTACATGCGGTCCTTCGGTCTCGAGCAGGTCGAGACGATGATCCGCGGCACCCTCCGCTACCCCGGCTGGAGCGAGACCTGGGCCCAGATCGTCCGCCTCGGCCTGTCAAACGAGACCCTGCGGATCCCCGAGCTTGGCCGGCGCAGCTACCGCGAGGTGGTCGAGATGTTCCTGCCGCTGAACATCGACGACCCGCGGATCGAGCAGCGGCTGGCGCGCTTCCTACGGATCAGCCCGACGGGCCAGATCATGGAGAACCTGCGCTGGCTCGGGCTGCTGTCCGACGAGCCGATCGGCTGCGAGGGCGAGACGGCCGTCGACATGCTGGTCCACGTGCTCAACCACAAGCTGCCGCTGCTCGAGGGGATGCGGGACATGGTGATCCTGCAGCACGAGCTCGAGATCGCCGGTGAGGACGGCGCCCGGCGGCTGGCGACCTCGACCATGGTCGTCCGCGGCGATCCGCACCCGACGGGCTTCACCGCGATGGCGCGGACCGTCGGGCTGCCGACGGCGATCGCGGTCAAGCTGCTGCTCGCGGGCGAGCTGTCGCTCACCGGGTCCCGCATCCCGACCCATCGATCGATCTACGAACCGGTGCTGCGCGAGATCGCCAGCGAGGGCCTGGCCTTCGACGAGGTGGTCCAGCAGCAGCCCGCCTGAGCGCGGCGCAGGTCGCGCAGGGCGCAGAACCCATCGCAACGGAGACGGACTGACATGACATCGCAGATGACCCTCGGAGTGACCGCCGAGCCGCGCAAGGAGAACGAGCACCGGCGGCCGATCCACCCGGACCACTTCGATCGGATCCCTGAGGCGCTACGCCGGCTGATCTCCTTCGAGCGTGGCTATGGCCTGCCCTTCGGCGTGCCGGACAGCGAGCTCGAGCGCCGCTTCGGCGGCGTGCGGTCCCACGAGGAGATCGTCGGCGACAGCGAGATCGTCCTGCTGCCCAAGCCGCTGCCGGAGGATCTGCGCGAGATGCGCGAGGGGGCGGTGCTCTGGGGCTGGCCCCACTGCGTCCAGGGGCAGGAGATGACCCAGGTGGCGATCGACCGGCGCCTGACGCTGCTGGCCTTCGAGGCGATGTACACCTGGAAGGGCGACGCCAGCGACATGCACCTCTTCTACCGCAACAACGAGATGGCTGGCTACTGCGGGGTGATCCATGCCCTCGGCCTGACCGGGATCGACGGCAACTACGGCCCGCCGCTGAAGGCGACGGTGATCAGTCTCGGCTCGGTCAGTCGCGGCGCGATCTACGCGCTGGCCGGTCGCGGGGTGACGGACATCACCGTCTACACCGGCCGGCCGCCCTGGTCGGTGCACGACCAGGTGCTCGGCTGCCGCTACGGCAGGATGCGGCGCGACGGCGACGGCGAGGGCATGACGGTGATCGAGCCCGACGGCCAGCGCCGGCCGATGGTCGAGGTCCTCGCCGAGTCGGATCTGATCGTCAACGGCACCTTCCAGGACACCGACAACCCGATGATGTTCCTGCGCGAGGGCGAGGAGCAGCGGCTCAAGCGCGGCGCGCTGATCGTCGACATCAGCTGCGACGACAAGATGGGCTTTCCCTTCGCCCGGCCGACCTCGTTCGAGGAGCCGAGCTTCACCGCCGGCCCGTCGACCTACTACGCCGTCGACCACACGCCGACCTACAGCTGGCGAGCGGCCTCGTGGGAGATCTCGCGGGTGGTGGTCTCGTTCCTCGACCAGGTGATGGCCGGCCCCGACGGCTGGGCCGCCGACGAGACCCTGCGGCGCTCGATCGAGATCCGCCAGGGCGTGATCGAAAACGACAAGATCTTGAGCTTCCAGCACCGCGCCGCGGACTACCCCCACGCGGTAGCCTAGCGTCCGCGATAGCTCAACGGACTGCGAGGGTCGCGTCCGCGCCGTCCACGGGGGAAATGCAGCGGTCGAGGTGCTGAAAATTGGACTTCGATCTGCCAGTGCCCCAAACTGGCGCCATCGGAACCATGTCATTTGACGACCACGCCTTGGAATCAACTCGTGCGCCGGCCCGTTACAATCCTTGCACCGTTAATTAACAGCGCACCGTTAGCAGACAGGGCAGCCGGTGGTGGGATCAAGGGCGGACGAGATGTCATCCAATGTAGGACAGTGACGGAAAAAACCGTTCAGTACCGGCACGAAAATGTTTGCAGAAATCGGTAGGGCTGGCGCAGAGTAGGGCCATTCCGACAAGTAATGGATCTGAGTCCGTATTCCCCACGTGCAAGCTTAGCCTTGGGGGCACAAGGAGGAGAGACTATGAAATTGAATGCAGTACTGTGGACGGCGTTGCTCTCGCTGGTGCTGTGCTTCGGCGCATGCAGCTCCGACGACGAAGACAATCCTGGCACCGATGCTGGTCCGGTCGATGACAGCACCGTGCCGGAAGGTGACGCCCCTCCGCCCCCGCCGCCGGGAGCCGAGATCGTCATCGGCGCGACCCTCTGGGACGACATCTCCGACAATGCCAAGCTGCGGCTGCAGGCTGCCGAGCTCGCCGCCGAGCAGATCACCGCCTCGGGCGTGATGAAGCTCACGATCAAGAACCTCTCCCCGGCCGTCGGTGACGCGGCCTCGGGTGACAAGGCCGGCGAAAACGCGGTCAAGCTCTTCGACGACGACCCCCCCGCCGTCGCCGTGGTCAGCATGGGCTCGGGCATCGCCAAGGGCATCCTGGCCAAGATCGGCGAGGGCAAGTACGCCAAGTACCCGCAGTGCTCCAACGCCGCCAGCAGCCCGACGCTGAACGCCAACGGCGACGGCACCGAGTCCACCGAGTTCGACAAGAACGACAACTTCTACCGCACCGTCGTTCACGACTTCTTCCAGGCTGCTCTGCTGGCCCACATCGCCACCGTGGAGAACAGCTGGGACAAGGTCGCGGTCTACAGCCTCGACGACGCCTACGGCTCCGGTATGCGTGACGCGCTCAAGGCCAAGCTCGGCGCCAAGGTCGTCTGGGAGCAGGTCCACCCCACGGGCGATTTCGACGCCACCGCTGAGAAGACCAACCTCGATGAGCTGATCGCCAAGTCCGGCGACGGCTCGATCAGCGTCGTCGTCCTCACGACCCAGAAGGCCCAGGCCCCGGGCATCATCAAGGCCCTGACCGAGGGTGGCTACGTCGGCCCGATCCTGCTGCCGGACGGCGGCCGCACCGACGACGTCTTCACCATCGCCAAGGACCTCAAGACCTGGCTCGACGCCGACGCCAAGAACACCATCATCGGCACCGAGTCGGACAACTTCGCCGGCAAGAACTCGGACCAGTTCACCACCGACTTCAAGGCCAAGTTCAGCGCCGATCCCGACGCCTTCTCGCCCACCTCCTATGACTGCGTCTTCGCCTTTGCCCTCGGGCTGCTCTACGCCGGTGATGAAAACTACACCGCCGCGGGCGTCTGGGAGGGTCTGCAGAACTTCAAGGAGAAGAACCACTCGGACGACGAGGTCGAGGTCGGCATCGGCGCTGACGGCTTCAAGGCCGCTGCTGATGCGATCGCCGACGGCAAGAAGGTCCACCTCGAGGGTGCAGCCGGCCCGCTCAACTGGGATGACACCGGCGACCTGAAGAGCAACCCGTTCCGGACCTTCGGTCCGAACGATGCCGCGGACGCCTACGAGGTCAAGAAGGCCTACGCAGTGGGTAGCTTCGAGTAGTCCTCGAGCCTGCTGATCGTTGATCTAACGGGAATCCTGGCCCGCGTCAGCGGGCCAGGGCCCCGCAATCACTCCTAGCAACGAAGACCTGCCCAGCTCCTGGCTGTCGATCGATCGCATTCGACGCCAATCCTCCCGCCGCATCCGATCGACGGCCAGCTTTACAGGCTTCCAAGCGAAGTCTACCAAAACCATAGACAACCTAGACTTCATGCCGGCGGGCGCCTCCGTGCTAGCGCCACGGGTCTCCGCCAGTTTGTCCCAGGGTGAACCAGGAGAGAGCCCACGATGAGCCCGAAGTTCAGCAAGGACGAGATGGACAGCACCACCGACCTGCGCCAGCTCAAGGATGGCGCGGAGTACATGCCCTACCTCGACTACCGCAAGACCGCCGAGGCCCTGGTGCTGGCCAACGACACCTTCCAGCGCCACTTCTGCGAGCTGCTCAACCTGATCAAGGTGCCCTCGCCGTTGATGGTGCTGGCCCACACGGGCGTCAACGACTATCAGAAGAGCCACATCCCGATCGTCTGCGACGTGCTCGACGTGGTCGGCAAGAAGGCCGAGGTGGTGCGCTCGCTCGGCAAGTGGAAGCGGCTGGCGCTCAACGAGTACGACTTCGCGCCGGGCGAGGGGCTCTACGCCGACATGCACGCGGTGCGGCAGGACGAGAGCCTCGACAACACCCACTCGATCCACGTCGAGCAGTGGGACTGGGAGCGGGTGATGGGGCCCGACGAGCGCAACGTCGACTTCCTCTGCGAGATGGCGACCGCGATCTACGAGACCTTCCGCAAGACCGAGATCGAGGTCTGCCGCTGCTTCCGCGAGCTGCCGGCGCCGATCCTGCCCGAGAAGATGTTCATGATCTTCACCGAGGACCTCGAGCGGCGCTACCCCGATCTGTCGCCCCAGGAGCGCGAGGATCAGATCTGCAAGGAGGAGGGGGCGGTGTTTCTGATCGGCATCGGCTCGCGGTCCTACGAGTCACGCTCGGTGGATCACGACGACTGGTCGAGCGAGTCGAAGCCGGGCCACGTCGGGCTCAACGGCGACTTCCTCGTCTGGCACCCGATCCTCGGCGCGTCGATCGAGATCCACTCGATGGGCATCCGGGTCGACAGCGAGGCGCTGCTGCGGCAGCTCAAGCTGCGCGACAACATGGACCGCGCGAACCTCTTCTACCACCAGAAGATCATCAGGGGCGAGTGCGTGCCGTCGGTGGGCGGCGGCATCGGTAAGTCGCGGCTCAACATGTACTTTCTCCGCAAGGCCCACATCGGCGAGGTTCAGGTCGCGATCTGGCCGGAGAAGATGGTTCGCGAGATGTCGAAGCGTCACATCCCCCTGCTCAGCGACGCCCCGGGACTGGTCGAGGGCCGCACCGGCGAGCAGCGCCGCCGCCGCCGCTGGCTGTTCCCCATGTGACCCCACTCTCCTCCCACTCCTCTCCCTCTCCTCGCTGGACCGTCTCCAGAGCGAAAGGGAAGCATGGTATAAACGGGGCTCAAGGTCTGCCGTCTGTGCTACCGCAGAGCAGAGCAGGAGGAGAACGTCGAGATGAGCCCCAAGTTCAGCAAGGACGAGATGGACAGCACCGCCGATCTTCGCCGGCTGCGAAAGAGCAAGCAGTACCTCCCCTACCTCGACTATCGCAAGACCGCCACCGCCATCGAGCGCTGCAACAGCTTCGTCAAGGACCGGCTGGCCGAGGTGCTGAACCTGACCAAGGTTCCGGGTCCGTTGATG
>JAUVBO010000760.1 GCA_030591195.1 Pseudomonadota bacterium | reverse complement strand
GGGGCGCGCGAGCCCGACGATCGTCAGCGGCCGCTCCGCGAGCCGCTCGAGCAGCCGCTGCATCAGCTCGAGGGTCGACAGGTCGCACCACTGGAGGTCGTCGATGACGATCACCACCGGCGCGAGGCGCGTCAGGCGCTCGAGGACCTCGCCGAAGAGCTGGGTGCTTCGCTGGGCGAAGCGCGCCGGGTCGAGCTCGACGCTCGGCTGGTCGGCCCGGTCGCGCCCGGGGAGTCCGATCATCCGCGCCAGCACCGCCTCGTCGCCCTCGTGCAGGCGGCAGCCTAGCTGGTGCAGCACGCGGGTCAGCCGGTCGATGGTCTCGTCGGGCGGCTGATCGGCAGGAATCTCGAGCTTGCGGCGCAGGGCGTCGGCGGCCACGGCCAGCGGCGCGCCCACCGAGAGCGGATCGGCGAAGGCCACGATCCGCACCGCGTTCGAGCGCTGCTCGAGCTGGGAGAGGAACTCGGTACAGACCCTCGTCTTGCCGACCCCCGCCTCGCCCTTGACCAGCACCACCCGGGCGCTGCCGGATTACCGGCAAGCCTCGGCGAGGTCGAGCAGCCGCGAGAGCTGGGGTGCCCGGCCGACCAGCGGCACCTCGGCCCCGAGGATCTCGCGCGGCCGCAGCCAGTGCCCACCGAAGCGGTGGGCGCGTACGGCGAAGGCCGGCGGATCGACGCCCGGCAGCTCGGTGACGTCGAACAGGCCCCGGACCCTGCTGTAGGTGCCCTCGGCGATGGCCACCGTGCCCCGCGGGGCGTCCCGCTGGAGGTGGGCGGCGACGTTGACCGTGTGGCCCATCACCGTGTAGCGGCGCTGGGGGCCCGCCCCGACCATCCCGGCGATCACCGGGCCGGTGTTGATCCCGACCCGCATCCTCACCGCGGGGACGCCGAAGGCCTCGAGCTCCGACCGCATCTCCTTGAGCGCGCGCTGCATCTCGAGCCCGGCGCGTACCGCGCGCGCGGGGTCGTCGCCGTGGGCGATCGGCGCGCCGAACAGGGCCATCACGCAGTCGCCGATGTACTTGTCGACCACGCCCCCGTGGCGCACCAGCACCTGGTAGAGCCGGTCGAAGACCCGGTCCATCAAGGCCTTGCTCGCCTCGAGCCCGAGCTGTGCCGACATCACCGTGAAGTCGGCGACATCGGCGAAGAGCACCGTGGCGACGCGGATCTCGTCGAGGGGGCCGATCACGCCCTCGGCGTCGAGCTTGGCGCCGCAGTCGCCGCAGAAGCGCTGGCCGACGGGGCTCTGGGCGCAGCAGACGGAGCAGAGGATCGTGTCGAGGTCGGTCATGCCGGGGACCCGATGATAGCGCGGGCCCCGGTGCGGGGGGAATAGGAGAGGCGCGTTCAGCCGGCGCCGAGTGCGCCGGCTGAACACCCCAGGGTCTAGAAGGGGCAGTAGGGGGAGGCCCAGGTGTCGGAGCCGTCGGCGCGGCCGGTGGCGACCCAGACGCCGGCGTCGCCGCAGACCTGGCGGATCAGGTCGCCGACGCAGACCGTGGCGTTGCAGCCCTGGCCGCCGACGTAGTCGATCGAGTGCTCGCGACCGTTCTCGGTCCAGGTCACCCGGGAGATCTTCTGGCGGTTGTAGGTGCCATCGCTGACCGGCTGGCCGATCGTGTCGAGGATGTCGTTGTACTGGGGCCAGCGGTCGGCCGAGGGTCGCTGGCGCAGGCGCACCTGCTGGCCGCCGGGCACCGCGCAGCGCAGCATCAGGCCGTCGGTGGCGGTGACCTGGAGGGTCGAGCAGCTCGGGTTCGGGTTCGGATTCGGTCCCGGGTTCGGCGCCGGGACGCCGCCGCAGGTGCCGGCGTCGTTGGCGCACTGCAGCAGGGCCTTGACCACGTGGTAGTTGAGGTGCGGGTTGTCACTGTCCTGGGTGTCGTCGTCGCTGCCGCCGCCAGAAGGCTTGATCGCCGCCCAGAGGAAGTCCGGGTGGGCTTGCTTGTTGTTCTGGCCCCAGTCGAAGGTTGGGTTGGTGATCCACTCGCCGCCGAGGATCTTGCCCTGGGTGTCGAGCTCGAGGACGTAGTTCATCTCGTGCTTGTGGGGCGAGACGCCGCGCTGGTCGGCCCGCTGCAGCATCTGCTGCACGCCGACGCCGTCGGAGACCATCCAGTAGTTCATCGTGACCTGGACGAAGCGCGTCGCCGAGGGGTTGAACTGGTAGCCTTCGCTGCCCGTCGCCGCCACCAGGCGGTTGGCGCAGGACTTGGCGGTGCGGGGGTCTTCGGGGGCGAAGTTGACCGGGCAGTTGCTGCCGTCAGCCATCAGCTCGATCACCCGGTCGAACTGGAAGCGGACCAGCGGGAAGTTCCAGACCTGGTAGTCCCAGTTGTGGTCGATGACGAACGGCAGGCGCCTCTTCTCGCCGCCCTCGAAGGGGGTCACGCCGGTGCCGAGCATGCCGGTGACGGCGACGTGGAAGGTGCCGGCGTTGATGTCGCGGCAGCTGACGTCCTCGGGGCGACCGAAGTCGTCGAGCTCGATGTCCTCGGGCGCGGTGTTGCAGCGCCGGCCGGTGAAGGTCGCCGCGTCGCTGAAGTAGATCTCCGACATCAGGGCCTCGATGTCGCCCATGCGGAAGAGGATACAGGAGGGATCGGTGGCGCCGCAGTTGCTGGCGCTGTCCGCGCAGCGGCTGACCTGATTGTTGACCAGCTTGACGCAGATGTCCTCGCGCGGGAACTTGTCCGCCTCGGCGGTGGCGTAGGAGGCCCAGCCGTTGCAGTGGCCCCACCAGCTGTCAGGCTGGACGTTCTGGAACTTGCCGTGGTTTTCGAGCTCCCACTTGGTCGCCGGGCCGACCACGCTCGGGAGCTCGTTGAAGATCGCGTTGCAGGTGATGCCGTCTTCGGGGTTGTCCGGGCAGCCCTTGCGCTGCTCGTTCCAGGCGTAGTTGATGCAGTAGACGGCCTCGGCCCCGGTGCAGGCAACGATCCGGGTCGGGTGGTGGTTGTCGTCCAGGTCCTTGGTGGCGGAGCAGCGGTTGCTGCCGCAGCGAACCTTGAGCGGCTGGGCGCCGGGCTGTACGTTGGCCAGCAGGTCGTACTTCTCGGCCGGCGAGAGCTGGTTCCGGCCGGTGGTGTAGTCGTTGTAGTTCTGGGCGGCGTTCGGGACCCAGCGCCAGGCGATGCCGTTGCGCGACTGGGGCCACCACTGGGAAGCGAAGACGTCGTCGACGCCGGCACCGCAGAGCTCGCGGCTGTCGTTGGCGGTGCAGCCAACCAGCTGGT
>JAUVBO010000447.1 GCA_030591195.1 Pseudomonadota bacterium | reverse complement strand
CGGGTCGAGGTCAGGGTGTCGCGGGCCAGCGAGCGCAGGTCCCCGCGCAGCCACCGGGCGTGGGGGATGCCGAAGCCGCGCTTGCGCCGGGTGATGATCGGCCGCGGCAACAGGTCGCGGACCGCCTGGCGGAGGATTCGCTTGCCGCGGAAGCCGAGCAGCTTGACCGAGGGGTGGAGCCGGGCCGCGTACTCCATCACGTGGTGGTCGATCAGCGGCGAGCGCACCTCGAGCGAGTGAGCCATCGAGGCGATGTCGACCTTGACGAAGATATCGTCCGGCAGATAGGTGTTGGTGTCGATGTCGAGCAGCTGGTCCACCGGGTTGTTGGCGCTGCTCTCGGCGCGGAGCTGCTCGAACAGCGCCTCGGCGTCGTCCAGGCCCCGCTGCTGCATCTCCGGCCCGTAGAGCCGGCGGAGGAAGTGGGGGAAGACGTTGCCGAACTCGCAGACGTAGCGGGCGGCGTCGGGCTGCTGGATCCGCCACGTCCGGTGGCGGATGTCTGCGAGCAACTCACCGAGCTTGCCACCGCGACGGTTCGGCAGCCGCAGCAGGGCCCGGGCCACGGGCTCGAGCAGCGGCCGCGGCAGCCACTGGTAGAGCCGTGCCCCGCGCTCGTAGGCGTAGCGGGTGTAGCCGCAGAAGGTCTCGTCGGCGCCGTCTCCCGAGAGCGCGACCGTCACGTGGCGCCGGGTCATCCGCGCCAGGCAGAAGGTCGGGATCGCCGAAGGGTCGGCGAAGGGCTCGCCGTACTGCTCGACCAGCTCGGGGAGCAGCTCGGCGGCGTTGGGCCGGACGATCTCCTCGTGGTGGTCGGTCTGGTAGCGCTCGGCCACCATCCGGGCGTAGTGCAGCTCGGTGAAGTCGGCGTCGTCGAAGCCGATCGAGAAGGTCTTGACCGGACGGCTCGAGTGCTCCGCCATCAACGCCACCACCGCTGACGAGTCGACCCCGCCCGAGAGGAACGCGCCGAGTGGTACGTCGGAGATCATCCGCGCCGCCACCGCGTCGGTCAGCCGGCGCCGAAGCTCGGCGACCTGCTCGCGCTGCTGGCGTCGACTCGGGCGCTTGAGCGGGGTATCGAACCGTAGCTTCCAGTAGCGCCCCTCGGACGAGACCTCGCCGTCCTCCCAGACGAGATAGCTACCCGGCTGGACCTTGCGCACCCCGCGGAAGGTCGAGTAGCACGAGGGCACGTAGCCGAGCGAGAGGTAGACGTGCATTCCCTGCAGGTCCACCGCAGGCTCGAGATCGGGGTCGAGCAGCAGGGTGCGGACCTCCGAGGCGAAGCTGAGCCCGTTCGGCCCCTGGTGGTAGAACAGCGGCTTCTGCCCGACCCGGTCGCGGCCGAGCATCAGGCGTCGCTTGGGGCGGTCCCAGATGGCGAAGGCAAACATCCCCCGCAGCCGGCCGATGAACCCGACGCCCCAGTGGCGGTAGGCCTCGAGCAACACCTCGGTGTCCGAGCGGGTGCGCAGCTGGACTCCAGCTTGCCGCAGCTCGGCGCCGAGCTGCTGGAAGTTGTAGATCTCGCCGTTGAAGACCAGCGCCACCTCGCCGTCGGAGCTGAGCATCGGCTGGTTTGCCTCGGGGCGCAGGTCGATGATCGACAGCCGCGCGTGACCGAGGGCCGCTTGCCCGTCGGCGTGGTGGCCGCAGTAGTCGGGCCCGCGGTGGCTCAGCGACCGGGCCATGCGCTGCACCAGCTCTCCCGGCGCCGGTCGGCGCGGGTCGTTGCAGATGTATCCGGCGATGCCACACATGTCTGGTCTTCTCTCGCTTTCAGCCGGCGCAGCTCGGGTCGTCGATCGCTGCCAGCTGCTGGTCGAGCAGCCGATCGTAGGTCGACACCAGCTTGTCGCACACCTCGTCGGGGGAGAAGCGCGCCTCCATCCGCTTGCGGGCGCAGGCGCCACGGGTCCGCCGCTGCTGGTCGTCGAGGTTCAGCATCGACGCCATCGCTGTGCGGAGCGCCGCGCGGTCGGCGGTCGGAAACTCGAGCCCACTGGCGCCGGGATCGACGATGCCGTCGAGGTTCGCCGCGTGAGACAGCAGCGCGGGCAGGCCACAGGCGCAGCCCTCGAGGGCGGTGTTGGGCAGGCCCTCCCAGAGCGAGGGCAGCAGCGCCAGGTCAGCGGCCCAGTAGAGCGAGCGGATGTCACGCTGGGCGCCGAGCAGCCGCACGCGCCGCCGCAGGGGCGGCGTCTGGACCAGGCGTCGGACCAGCGGGCCGATGGTCCCGCCGCGCATCCGGCCCGCGAGCAGCAGCAGCGGATCGCCGGCCAGCTCTCCGCTCTCGATCAGCTCGCGAAAGGCGAGCAGGGCCGAGAGTTGGTGCTTCTGCAGGCAGATTCGGCCGGGGACCAGCACCGCCTGCTGGTCGACGCCGATCGCCCAGCGCTCCCGCGCCGCCGCGCGCTCGGCGTCGGTCGGCGGCCGGAAGTGCTCGAGGTCGAGGAAGTTGGGCACCAGCGCGATCCGCGATCGGGGCACGCCGATGTTCTCGAGCTCGTGCTGGATCCCGACCGAGTTGGCGATGACCAGCTGGCTCCGTCGGGCCAGCGGTCGCTCGAACGGCAGGTAGCGCCACTCGATCATCCGCGCCCGGCAGGAGGCGATCACCACCGGGACCCGGGCGTGAAGCGCGGCGAGGCGGCCCCAGAAGTTGGCGCGGTTGAGGTAGGAGTGAAAGATCGCCGGCCGCTCTTGCCGGATCAGGCGCACCAGCCTGACGAAGCCCGCGGGGGTCATCGCATCGACGCCGAGCACGTGCCGTGGCTGTCCGGGTGGCAGGAGGTCGCGGTAGTGGATCCGCTCGCCGTTGAAGAGGCAGAGCACCGGGTCGAAGCGAGCGGGGAGGTGCCGGATCAGCTCGAGGATCTGCCGCTCGGCCCCTCCCTGCACCAAGCTGGGGATGAGGAGGAAGATCTTGATCCTGCCGTTGCTCTGCATTCTTCGCTCGTTCGACGGTCCTTAGCTAGCATCCCGGGGGCGTGCCGAGCAAGTGACCGGGTCACATCAGGAAAAACCACGTTCAAGGGGTGGGGTGGTGGCTGTACAATGGGCGCTATGGATCAAGACAGACCGGGCTTGGTAATCGCTGGCAAGTACGAGCTGCAGGAGGCGACCGGCAAGGGCGGCATGGCCACCGTCTGGCGGGCGACGAGCCGCGGCGCAGCGGGCTTCGAGCGGCCGGTGGCGGTCAAGCGGATCTTGCCCGCGCTGGTCTCCAACGCCGACTTCCTCGCGATGTTCATCGAGGAGGCGCGGGTGGGCTCGAAGCTGATCCACCTCCACATCGTCCAGATCATCGACTTCGGCACGGACCGCGTTGGGACGTACTTCCTGGTGATGGAGTGGGTCGAGGGCCTGACCTTCGGCCGCTGGCTGCGGGCCTACCACCTGCAGCGCGAGCACCCGCCGTGGACGCTGGTGGTGGCGGTGATGATCGAGGCCCTGCGCGGCCTCACCGCCGCCCACGAGCGCGAAGAGGCGCCGGTCTACCACCGAGATATCACCCCGCAGAACATCCTCGTCGGCAACAACGGCATCGCCAAGCTGAGCGACTTTGGCCTCTCGCGGGCGATGGACCGGGCGCGAATGACTCGGCCGGACATCGTCAAGGGCAAGGTCTCCTATCTCGCACCCGAGCTGACCATGGGGGGGCCTCCGGGGGTCCAGACGGACCTCTACGGGGCGGGGATCGTGCTCTGGGAGGCGCTGGCTGGCCGCCAGCTGTACGACGGCGACACCGACATCCAGGTGCTGCTCAAGGTGCGCGAGGGCAAGGTCGATCCGCCGCTCGAGACCCTGCGTCCCGACGTGCCCTCGGCGGTCCACGAGGCGGTCAATCGCGCCCTGGCCAAGGACCCGGGCGACCGCTTCGAGTCGGCGCATCAGATGGCGCGGACCCTGGCGCGGATCCTCCGCACCGTGCCGGAGGACACCGACGCCAAGGTGATCGCCCAGTCGATGGGCAAGGCGTGCCGCTGGCTGGCCGAGGCCATCGCCGCCGCCAGCGCCCAGCGCAGCTGACTCGACGGGCGCGCCTGCGGTAGTCCGGTCGTCGCCGAGCGGCTACAATGCCGCTCATGAAACAGCGCAGAGCTGGAAGCGGACTACGGTGGATGCGGTTCTTCGTCTTGGTATCGGTCGCGCTCGCTGCCGGCGAGGCGCGGGCCGACCCCTTCGGCGTGACTGACCAGCGGCACCTGATCGAGCTTGGCGGCTACGGCGGGATCATGATCCTCGCCGATGACCATCAGCTCTACGACCCCGTCGACTCCCTGCGGCGCGCGTTCGACGACGTCGCCCCTGCCTTTGGCGGTCGGCTGGCCTGGCTGCCCCGGTCCTGGCTGGGGCTCGAGATCGAAGGTGGCGCGGCGCCGACCGCGGCGGGGGACGCCAGCGCCACGATCTACACGGTGCGTGCCCACGCGCTGCTCCAGTACCCCCGGCGGTTCGCGCCGCTGCTGCTGGCAGGGGCGGGCGTGCTCGGG
>JAUVBO010000734.1 GCA_030591195.1 Pseudomonadota bacterium | reverse complement strand
CGCGGTCCAGCGGTCAGCGCCAGGCAGCCAGCTCGCTGCAGCTGGTCCGCCTGCCCGCGCTCGGCTGTGCGCCGGCCCGCCAGGCGGCCCGTCGATCCGACGCAGCCGTCACGCCGGTGCGGGTCGAGACGCGAGGCACGCTGGTCGTCCTCGACAACGGGTTGATCGGCGTGCGGGTCGACCGCCGCAGCGGCCGGGTGACGCTCGTCGATCATCGGCCCCAGGGGGGCCGTTTCGCCGGCATCGCCGAGCTGATCGACGAGGGCGACGCCGGCGACACCTACGACTTCTGCCCGCCTCGAAGCCAGCGGGTGGTACGCGGCCGCCACGCCGGCGTGCGCGTTCGCGCTCGCGGTCCGCTGGTCGGCAGCATCGTGCTGGCCCACCGACTCGCCATCGCAGCGGCGCTGACCGCCGACCGCGGACGTCGACAGCCGCCTCGCCGGGACCTGCGGGTGACCATCACGCTGACCGTCAGCGCCACCTCACCGTTGCTTGGAATCGGCATCACGGTGGTCAACACCGCCGACGAGCACCGCCTGCGCCTCGGCTTCCCGGTGCCCTTCGCCGCCCGCGAGTCGATCGCGGGCGCCCCCTTCGAGCTGGTACGGCGGCCGCTGGCGCCGCGGTGCCGCCCTGGCTGGGTCCAGGCCCCCGCGCCGACCCAGCCGTTCCAGGACCTCGTCGCCCTCGAGAGCCCGGACGGCCGCGCCGGCCTGGCGCTGCTCGCCCTGGGCCTCCGTGAGTACGAGGCTCGCCCGGTGGGCGACCGGACGGAGCTGTTGCTGACCCTGCTCCGCTCGGTGCCGTGGCTCAGCCGCGACGATCTGACCACCCGAGCCGGCCACGCGGGCCCGGCTTTTCGGGTCGAGGGAGCGCGGCAACTCGGCACGACCCACCTCGCCTGCGCGGTCCTGCCGTTCACCGGCAGACTCGATCAGTCCGATGCGCTTGCCCACGCTCGCCTCTTCGCCGACCCGCCCCTTGCCGGACCCACGGGGGGGGCCGCAGCGGTCGCGTCGCTGCTCGAGATCGTTCCGCGGCAGGTGGTGCTGAGCGCCCTCGAGCCCGCGGCCAGCGGGGACTCGACCGAGGTCGACGTCCGCCTGCTCAACCCCACCTCGCAGCCCCTGAGGGCGAGCATTCGCGGACCCTGGACCGATCCGCGAGCGGTGGACCTCGACGGCCGCCTGGTGGCTCCGGAGCAGGGCCGCGGGTCCAGGATCGACCTCGACGACCTGCGGCTCCGAGCCGGCCAGGTGATCACCCTGCGGCTGCGGCTGTCGCCGAACCGCCCCGGGATCAACAGACCTACACCCAACCACCCGGCGCTGTTAGAATAGGTATCGATGGCAACGCTCGAACAGGTGTCCAGGCGGCGGCGAGCAGCGGGGCGGTTGGTGCTTTTCGCCAGCGCGTTGCTCTCGGCCAGTCTCCTGTACTTGCCCGCGGCCGCGGCCAAGCCCGCCGTGGTGATGCTCACCTTCGGCGGACGCGGTGGAGCTACGGCCCGCGCGACGCTGATCCGATCGATCCGCGGGAGGTACCGGATCATCCCCGGCTCGAAGCTCCTCGCGGCCTGCGACGAGCTCGGCGTCAAGTTCGGCAAGGGGCGCAACCTGGCCAAGGCTGCCCGACACGTCGGCGCAGTCGCCGTGGTTGGCGGCAAGGTCGTCGGCAACCGCTTGACCTACGCCGTCTTCAGCGGGACCACCGGCCGACCGCTGGTGAGCAAGGCCGTGCGCTGGGGCCGACGCCCACCAAAGGCGAGCGTCCGCAGCGTGCGGGCGGTGTTGCTCCAGCTACTCGCCAAGGAGGCGCGGCGAGCGCGAGGGCGCGGCGGTCGCAGCTCGGGCGGCAGCGACATGACCTTCAAGCCCGAGCCGGTCTCCCAGAGCGGCGGGGGACGCAAGCCGCCGCCGAAGCCGGTCAAGGCGCCGAAGCTCTCCTTCGATCCCGATCCGGTGAGCAAGTCCGGGGGCGACTCGGCGCCTGCTGCGGGTGGCGACAGCGGCGACGAGCAGCCACCCGATCTGAGCTTCAAGCCAGGCGGCGGAGATGGCGCGAGTGGATCCGGCGCGCTCGACCTCAACTTCAAGCCCGACGGCGCGGTGAAGAAGAAGCCGGCAGACGAGGACACGCCCGCACAGCCGAGCGACGGCCGGCCGCCCCGGGTGGAGGCGGAGCTGGGCCTGGGCATCTGGTCCCGGGTCTTCAGCCTCAACCAGCCCGCCGAGGGCCAGGACCACGCGGAGTACAAGTCGGGGGCGGCCTTCGCCCTGCAGCTGGCCCTGCGCGGCCACCCTGGCGCCTTCTTCACCGATGGCTTCGCCCGCGACATCTTCCTCCGCCTGCGGTTCAAGGTGGCCCTCGGCCTCTCGTCACGAACCGACCCGACCGCCGCCGATGGCCTGAGCACCTCGATGTCCGAGGTGATCTTCGACGGCGGCTATCACTGGAACGTCCTCGGCAAGCCCGACAGCCCGGTGGTCGAGCTCGGCCTCGGCGGCGGCGCCACGAGCTTCTCCATCGACTGGGGCACCCAGCAGGCGGAGATCGCGGCGGTCAGCTACAGTTACCTGCTGCTCGCCCTCGGTGCCGGCTACCCGTTCATGCGCGCCCTCGGCGACGCCAAGCCGGGCGACCTGTTCGAGAGCCTCACCGCCGACCTCCGCTTCGACTACCGGATCCTCTTCGGCGCCGGACAGGTCGCCGAGGACAACTGGTACGGATCGTCGAGCCAGGGGGGCCTCGAGCTCTCGCTCGGCCTCACCTGGCGCTACAAGGCCTTCGTCTCTCGGCTCGCCTACACCTACACTCGCTACTTCCTCTCCTTCGATGGGGCAGCCTACGCCACACGGGTGGCGGCCAGGCAACTCGCCGCTGGCGGAGCCCTCGACCAGTTCCACGGCATCAACGTCTCCGGCGGCTACAGCTTCTAAGGGGGGCTTCGCAAGCTCACCATTGATCTCGTTTTTCGTCGATGCGGTCCAGGAGGCGGACGGCGTTGTGGAGTTCGCGGCAGCCGCGCGCAAGCACGACCGCGCCGGGGGGACCGCCTGACGATTTGCCTGTGTAGCCGCCGATATCAGCGAGTAGACGGACAGCCCGGGCGACGGAGTCGCTGATACACCACTTGACTGAACGTGACCAACGGCTGCCCCGAATCGGCAGTGTCACTTTAGAGGGTGGGACGATTCATACACCCCGCCAAAGTTACATCTCGACGATCACCCAGGCGAGGTTTCGGCTCGACGGAGCGGAGCGAGGACCTTTCGGGGGAAGCGAGGAAAACCGGCGCTTTTTCGAGCGAGGGGGGCTTGCGAACTCACCATTG
>JAUVBO010000153.1 GCA_030591195.1 Pseudomonadota bacterium | reverse complement strand
GCGAAGGCGACCAGCGCCTCCTCGTACTCCGGGTGGGGGTGGATCCAGCTGGTCTGGAGCTTCGCCTCGCGGGCCGCCTTTATCACGTATTCGGCGATCCGCTGGCGAAACCGCTCGAGCGCGGCGCCATCGAGCGTTGACTCGCCCTCGCCCTCGAGCAGCTCGAGCGGCCAGGCGCCGATCAGCGTCTGGTAGAGCAGGTACTCGTCCTCGCGGCAGGGCGCCCAGGCGTCGTCGACCAGCCGCTTCTTCTGCCGGTTGAGTCGGCCCCAGCGGGTCAGCCGCGCGCGCCAGTCCTCGGGAAGCTCGGAGAGCGCGTCGATGCGGGTCCGGACGTCCTCGCTGCGCTTGGTGTCGTGGGTCGAGGTGCAGAGCATCCCCGCCGGCCAGCGCTGGGCTCGCTCCTGGTTCTGTTTGTGGAAGCCGGCGACCGAGAGGCCGAAGCGCTTCGGGTCACCACCGACCTCGTTGAGCGACACCAGCCGCCCGTAGCTGTAGAAGGTCGTGTCCTCGAGGGCCTTGGCCATCACCGGGCCGGTGTACTGCTGGAGCTTCATCGCGAAGCGCACCACCGCCTCGCGGTAGCCCGCCTCGCCCTCGCTCGCCCGCTCGAGCAGCAGCACCCCGCCGATGAAGTCGTAGACCGAGCGATCGGCGGCGGGGTTGAGCTTCTTCGCCTGGGCCACGGCCCACTCGACGAATCGTCGGTCCTCGGCGCTGATCCCGGCGCCGGTGACGTAGGTGCGATAGACCGGGAAGCAGGCGATGATCTCCATCAGCGCCGCGCGCAGCCTGCGCCGGGTGAAGTCGCGGGTCTGTGGGTCGCTCTCGGAGATCCGGTCGAGCTCGTTGGCCAGCACCGCCAGCTCGCTGTCGAGCGAGACGTCCATGATCAGCTTCTTGCGCTGGTAGACCAGCGCGCCGAAGTCGACCCGCTCGCCGACGAACTGCTGGTGGATCCTCGTCATCCGCGCCTCGGCCTGGCCGTCGACGAACAGGCCGTTGACCGCGTTGGCGAAGTCGTAGCCGGTGGTGCCGTGGACCGGCCAGGCCTCGGCCAGGGCCTCGTGGTGGGCGAGGATCTTCTCCGCCACGACGTAGATCGCCCGCGGGGGGGGCTCGTCCGGCTCGGCGTCACCGACCAGCGGCAGCGGCGTCTCGGACTCGCTGCCCGACGAGACCAGCCGCGCCTGGATCGCCAGCTGCTGCAGGTCGGCGAAGTAGCGCGCCGGGTCGTAGAGCCCGTCGGGGTGGTCGACCCTCAGGCCGTCGAGGCGGCCGCGAGCGATCAGCTCGTGGATCAGCCGGTGGGTCCGGGCGAAGACCTCGGGGTCCTCGACCCGGACCCCGGCCAGCTCGTTGATGTCGAAGAAGCGGCGGTAGTTGATCTCGTCCGAGGCCACCCGCCAGTAGGCTACCCGGTAGGGCTGCTGCTCGAGCAGCTGGTGCAGGAGGTTGTCGCCGAGCGGCAGGGTGCTGCTGGCGTTGAACAGCGCGACGTTCTCGAGCAAGTACTGGCGCAGCACCGACGAGCCGGCGCAGAGGTCGACCAGCCGCTGCTTGTGGACCTCCTTGTCGCGGTCGCGGGCCAGCCGGGCCTCCTCGGGGAGGCTACCGTCGGGCAGCTGGCCGAAGGCGGCGACCAGCGTGAGGAAGGCGCTGTGGCTGCCCGCGGTGGCGCCGGCGGCGGCGAGCAGCACCTCGAGCCGGGACGCCTCGTGGCCGAGCACCGCCGGGTAGCGCGCGGGGTTGACCGGGAAGCGATGCTCGAAATAGTGCACGCTCAGCTCGCCACGGTCGGGGTCGAAGCCGAGCTCGAGCTCGCTGGCGGCGAGGGCCTCGCCGTAGGGGCGACCGAGGATCGGCAGCAGCACCTTGCCTCGCAGCGCCTCCCGCGACGAGCGCCAGTCGATGTCGAAGTAATCGGCACGGACCGAGGCCTGGCCGTTCTCCAGCACGTCGAGCCACCAGCGGTTGTCGCTGCCCATCACGCCCATGTGGTTCGGCACGATGTCCATCACCAGGCCCATCTCGCGCTGGCGGAGGCGGTCGGTCAGTCGGTCGAAGGCCTCGCGGCTGCCGATCTCCGGGTTGAGCGCGCCGTGGTCGATGATGTCGTAGCCGTGGCTGCTGCCGGGCCGCGCCCGCAGCAGCGGCGACGTGTAGAGGTGGCTGACGCCGAGCTGGTCGAGGTAGGGCACCAGCGCCGCGGCGTCGTCGAAGCCGAAGTCGCGGTTGAGCTGCATCCGGTAGGTCGCCGCGGGGATCGTCGCGGTCTCGGCCTCGCCCGCTTGACCGGCGGCCCCGTGCTCGCTCCTGGGTGCTCGCAGGGTCTGGAGCTGGGCGACCACCGCCCGCACGCGGTCGTCGCGGTCGATCTGCTCCACCGAGAGGGCCAGCTTGCGCTGCCAGTTGGGGTGCTGGTCGTTGAGGGTGCCGGGCAGGTTCGGTTGCTCGAGCTCGCCGAGCAGGTCCTCGAGCTGCAGCAGCATCACCCGCGACGGCGTGCGCGCGATGTAGGCGTGCACCGCCTGGCAGAGCTCCGGGCTCAGCTCGGGGAACGCCGTCGGGTCGGCGGTGGCGCCAGCGGGCAGCAGGGCTTCGCGCTCGAGCGCCAGCAGCAGCCGGGCACGATCACGCGCACGGTCGACGATCTGAGCGCCGCGTAGCTCGGCGGTGGGAAACAGCGCCAGCTCATCTCGCAGCTGCAGGTCGCGCCCGGCCCAGAACCCCGAGAGCGTCGGCAGGTCGTGGGTCGTCACCGCCACCGCAGCTCGCTCGGGGTAGGCCGCCGGCGGGGTGAACTCGCCGCTCCGGTCGCGCTCGAAGATCAGCAGCCGGTAGGAGAAGACCCCGCGATCAGCGAGCAGCTGCCGCAGGCCATCGGGGACCGTGCCGAGGGCCTCGCCGATGACCATGCAGCTGGCGCGGTGACTCTCGAGGGCGATGATCCCGATCAGGTCCTCCAGCGGGTAGCTGACGTAGGCCCCGTCCTTCGGCTCGGCGTCCTTCGGCACCCAGAAGAGCCGCATCAACCCCATCGCGTGGTCGAGGCGCAGGGCGCCGGCGTGGCGCATGTTGCGTCGCAGGGCCTCGACGAGCGGGCGGTAGGCCGCCTCTCGCAGCCGCTCGGGGTGCCAGGGCACCACGCCCCAGCTCTGGCCCCGGGGGCTGAAGTCGTCGGGGGGCGCGCCGATGCCGACCTCGGTGACGTAGGCCTCTCTGTCCGCCCAGACCTCGGCGCCCGACGGCTCCTCGCTGACGGCGAGGTCGGTGTAGAGCCCGATGCCGAGGCCGAGCTCGAGCGACCGTCGCCCGGCGGCGGCGAGCTGCTCGTCGGCCAGCCACTGGAGGTAGAGGTAGAAGTCGACTCGGTCGGCGTGATCCTCGGCGAAGGCTGCGACCTCCGGCGAGGCCGGGTCACGGTAGGGCGCCGGCCAGGAGAGCCAGTGCCAGCCGAGGTCGGGTGACTCGGCGATGAAGTGCTCGTGCAGGGCGCAGAACAGGGCGTGGCGCCGCAGCGACTCTCCCCGTCGGTCGACGAACCGCCGGTAGCGCTGCGCCCGCTCGCTGTTCGGTGGGCATCGATCGCGAAAGTGCTGGTGCAACAGCTCGAGGACCGGCAGCTTCGCCCGGGCGACCTCCGGGTAGTCGATCAACTCGCTGCTGCGAAGGGTCTGGAGCCGGGCCTGGAATTCTGGCTGGCGCACCGCCCGGCGCGCCGCCTCGCACTCGGCGAAGTCGGTGATCTTGGTCACGTCGAGGTAGAGCACGTTGAGGAAGCGGCGGCTCGACGGGCTGTAGGGGCTGCAGTGGGCCGGGTTGCTGGGGAAGAGCGCGTGCAGCGGGTTGAGGCCGATCACCGCCGCCCCGAGTCGGCCGCAGACCTCAACCAGGCGCGTCAGATCGGTGACCTCACCGATGCCCCAGTTGCGGTGGGCGCGAAGCGAGTAGAGCTGCACCGCCGGCCCCCAGACCCGGTCGCCGTCGGACAGCGACCGGGGCTCGTAGCAGCTGGCGGGGACGACGATCAGCGTCATCCGCGCACCGCGCTCGCCCTCGAGCGTCTCGACCTCGAGGGTGTGGTAGCCGAGGGGCGGAGTCACCGGCAGCACCAGGCGGTAGCGCACCAGCTCGACGCCGCCGACCTGCCGGGTGGCGAGCCGCTCGAGCAGCGTGCGGTCGATCTCGCCGTGCAGCTCGCCGTGCTCGGTCGGGTCGACGGGCCGTGGGTCGTCGTCGAGCTGCTCGAGGTGCAGCCGCCAGCGCCGCCGTGACTCGCCCGGGTCGGCGGCGGCGAGGGTCAGCTCGACCGCCGGGCGCTCGCCCTGTCGCACCACCAGCACCGGATCCAGCACACGGCTCCACGCGGCGGCGATCCGGGCAGCGACGGCCGCGCGCAGGGTGTCGTTCCCCGCCGCGCCGGCGCTCTCGGTCGGGTAACCCATCGCCGAGAGCAGGCGGGCCTTGGTCCGGTGAGAGACCCGCTGGCGGGCGCCCTGGACGTCGACGTAGCCCGGCTCGATCCCGCACAGCTCGGCGAGTCGGTCGATCAGCGCCTCTCGCTCGCTCGGCTCAGCCATCGAGACTCTCCTCGGGCATCTCGGCGCCGGCGCCGGTCAACCAGGGCGCCAGCAGCCAGCAGACCGACCAGGGCGGCAGCGCTCCGGGCCGGGGCAGCTCCGCCGGCACGAACAGCAAGCGATGCTCACTGCTGGCCAGGGCGGACCTCATCCGGGCGCTCGATCGCCCGGGGTCGAGCGGGTGATCCTGCAGGTTGGCCAGCAGCAGCAGGGCTCGCCCATCGTCGAGCGGCCAGCTGACCTCGAGCGCGCCGCCGTGAACGGTCGCCCGGGCTGCCCCGAGGCGCAGCCGCGAGAGCAGCGGCACCAGCTGCTCCCGGCGGATCTTCAGCAGCCGTCGGTGCAGCGCCAGGCGTCGCGCTCCGACCGGAGCGGTCGCCGCGTCCCAGTCGAGCACGCTCGCCCGGTGGGTCTCGGCGGCGCAGCAGTCGGGGACCTGCTCCCGCGCTCCCCGGGCGGCGAAGCCAGCGAGCTCCGCTCGTCGACCGTCGCGCACCGCGTCGGCCAGGTCCGGACCGAAGTCACAGAAGAACAGAAACGGCGCCGCGCTGGCCCACTCCTGACCCATGAACAGCAGCGGCGGGGAGGGCGACAGCAGCAGCACCGCCAGGGCCGCCTCCACCCGCGCCGCCGGGGCGAGCCGGTCGATCCGCTCGCCGAAGGCGCGGTTTCCCACCTGATCGTGGTTCTGCAGGAAGCCGACGAAGCAGCCCGGCGGCAGGTGGGCGCTCGGCTCACCCCGTCGCGCGCCGTCGCGGAACCGTGATCGCTCGCCCTGGTAGGCGAAGCCCTCGGCGAGGCAGCGACCGAGGTGCTCGAGGGGCCGGTCGGCGTAGTCGGCGTAGTAGCCCTGGTCCTCGCCCGTGAGCAGCACGTGCAGCGCGTGGTGCAGGTCGTCGTTCCACTGGGCAGCGTAGTGAGGCGCCTGGGCATCATCGCCTCGCTCGAGGTAGCCCGCCTGGTTGGCGTCGTTCTCGAGCACCAGGTGGATCTGACGTCCGGCCCTGGCCGCCAGGCGGGCGACGCGCTCTGCGAGCTCGGTGAGCAGGTGGGGGTCGGAGCGGTCGAAGATCGCGTGCACTGCGTCGAGCCGCAGCCCGTCGAGACCATACTCCTCGAGCCAGTAGAGGGCGTTTTCGATCAGCAGCTCGCGCGGCGCCTCGCGCTGGTCGCCGTCGAGGTTGATCGCGGCGCCCCAGGGCGTCTGGTAGCGATCGGTGAACATCGGCTTGGCGTAGAGGTGCAGGTAGTTCCCCTCGGGTCCGAGGTGGTTGTAGACCACGTCGAGCAGCACCATCAGCCCCAGCTGGTGGGCGCGCTGGACCAGCGCCTTGAGCGCGCCGGGCCGGCCGTAGCGAGCATCGGGGGCGAAGGGCTGCACGCCGTCGTAGCCCCAGCCCCACCGGCCGGGGAAGGCGGCGATCGGCATCAGCTCGACGGCGGTGACGCCGAGATCAACCAGGTGCTCGAGCCGGCTGGTGGCAGCGGCGAAGGTCCCCTGATCGGTGAAGCAGCCCAGGTGTAGCTCGTAGATCACCGCCTCGACCCAGGGGCGTCCCTGCCACGCTGCCTCGCTCTCGGCCCAGGCGAACCGGGTGGGGTCGATCACCTCGCTCCGACCGTGGACATCGTCGGGCAAGAAGCGCGAGGCCGGGTCGGGCACCGTCAGTCCGCCGTCGATGCGAAAGCCGTAGCGATCGCCGTGGCCCGCCCCGGCCACCGCCAGCCGCCACCAGCCGGCGCGGTCAGGCGCCATCTCGAGCAGGCGATCACCAAGCGCCAGTTCCACGCGCTCGACGCTCGGCGCCCAGATCCGGAACGCCACGCTGTCGACGCTAACCTCGGCGCCGAAGGGCATGCGGTGTCGTCGGTTCATCTGACCCGGGATGCTATTACTTCCACCCGGCGTTGGCGAAGCGCTGATTCGCGCCGGGTAAGCCAGTACGCCGCCGGGGCGATCTCGGCTTCAGCCCCCCTCGATCCGTTTGGGCGCGGCCTCGAGCAGCTGGCGGAGCTTCTCCGAGAGGGTCGCCGAGCGGAACGGCTTCTGGATCAGGCCGACGGGGCCTCCCTCGGCGGCCCTCCGCGACTCGCGGTCGATGC
>JAUVBO010000329.1 GCA_030591195.1 Pseudomonadota bacterium | reverse complement strand
GCACGATTTGTTCGATCTGAGTGGTGTCGACGCAGATTCGTCCGAGCCCTTTTTTTGGCACGGCGCTCAGGATGATGTCTTCGCCTATCAGCCTGGCCAACATGGGGTGCAGGGTTTCGATGAGATCGCTCAGGTTGATTACCTTGGGCGCGATGACCTGCTTGCGCGAGAAGGACAGCAGCTGTCGCGTCAGATCGGTGGCCCGGTCGGCCGCTGCGAGGATCTCCTCGGTCGACTGGCGCAACGGATCCGTGGCGGCCATGTCGTCCAGCGCGAGCGCGGCGTTGCCGGTGATGGCGCAGAGCAGGTTGTTGAAGTCGTGGGCGACACCACCGGCGAGCCGGCCGATCGACTCCATCTTCTGGGCCTGGTGCAGCTGCGCCTCGATCCGGTCCTTCTCTTTCTCGAGACTGACCCGGTCCGTGACGTCCCGGGAGCTGACGACGCTCCCGGTGACCTGGCCGGACACGATGACCGGCGCCGCGATCGAGCTGAAGTGAACCGTGCTGCCGTCCGGACGGACGTGGACCGTGTCGAACTGTCGCCGCTCGGCCTGCTGGACGACCCGGTCGAGCAGGCCCTTGACCAGCGCTTGACCGTCCGGCGGGCCGAGCGCGTAGAGCGGGGCTCCGACGACCTCCTCGCGCCTCAGGTGCGGCTCGACCCGGTTGATCAGCCGGATCCGGTGGTCCTGATCGAGCAGCATCAGGTAGTCGGCCGTCGAGTCGAAGATGGCCTGCAGCCGCTGCTCGCTCTCGCGGAGGGCCTCCTCGGCGCGCCGGCGCTCGGTGATGTCCCTGATCCCCGCGACGATGCTCGCGCGGTCCAGGTGAAGGTTGAGGGTCGCTACGAACCACCTCTCCTGGCCTTCTATCCGGAGGGGGTATTCATACCGCTGGGTCTCTCCGGTGCTGCGCAGGAGCCTTGCCGCCTCGTCATGGCGTGCGGCGACCTCAGCTGGCATCACGGCTTGAAGGCGCTCTCCACGGAGCTGGTCTGGCGAGACATACAGGATCGAGCTCGATCGACAGTGTACGTCGACGAAGCGATCTTCTCCGTCGATCAAGAAGACGAGGTCGCTCATCGACGAGACGATGGTTCGGTATTCCTCCTCGCTCTCGCGCAGCCTTTGCTCCGCCTCCTGCTGCGCGGTCTCGAGCGTCGCGATTTGCCCTCTCGCCTCTTGGAGCTGCTCGACGAGCTCCGCCTTGGTCGGCTGATCGCCTGTCATCACCACCTCCCCCCCTTACACAGACTGAATCGCTACTCGAGCTCGTTGGTGATCACCGGGCCGACGAAGCGCCGGCTGCTCTTCGGCCCGGTGTGGGTCATGAAGATCTGGTAGCTCGAGTAGACGCCGTCGCAGTCGAGATCGCCCCGGGCCTCGATCGTCACTTTGTTTTTTCGCCGATCCGACACCACCCGGTACTGGTAGTAGTGCGGGCCCGCCGGGCGGAACTGGAGCGCCACCCAGGTCGGGTGGTCGAAGCCCGGATCGCCGGCCGGGCACTTGGTCTGCTTGGCGGTGCCGGTGGTCGTGCAGCAGGGTCGGGCAGGGGTCCACGGCGTCGACCTCGGCAGGCGAGCTCGGCCCTGACCCGCGAGGTGGGCGATCAGCCCGGCCTTGATCTTGTTCAGCCCCTCGGTGGCCTCGACGGTCTTCGACTTGCGGATGTACTTGATGAACGCCGGGATCGCCACCGCAGCGAGGATTCCAACGATCGGCACCACCGACATGCCCGCGTCGAGCCTCGGGAGCCGGTAGCGGCTGACCAGCCGCCCGTCGACGAGGGCCGGCTCGACCTCGTTGATCAGCTCGCGGGCCTGGTAGTAGCCGACGATGGCGGTCACGGCCGGCAGCACCGCGCTGCCCTGGAGCGCGCGGGTCATCTTCTGCTGCATCGTCGCCAGCGCGATGCCCATCGTCGCCTTGAGCAGCTGTGTCGTCGGTTGCATGCGCTGGGGGTCGCCGGCCACCCGCAGGGTGATCCGCTGGTCGGCGTCGAAGGTCAGCGTGGCGACCTCCATCCCCGCCTGCTGGGCCTTGGCCGCCACCTCGGGGGTGCTCGGCAGGTGCAGCCCGCCGAGCATCAGGGTCTTGCGCGAGTCGGCGGCGAGCAGCTCGGCGAGGTGAGAGCGCTGGCCGAGCGAACGCAGCCGGCGCTGGGCCAGGTCGATGGCGACCTTGACCCCGGCGGGATGGCCCACCAGCAGACCGGCAGGCGTCAACGCTGCCACGATCTTTCCCTGCAGCGGCATCAGGTCGACGCCGCGGTAGCTCCCGGCAAACGGCCCGCGTAGCCTGGCTGCCCTGGCCGCCTGGTCGTCGAGCAGCAGCAGCACGGTGAGGTCTTGCGGCGGCGGCAGCGCGCCGAAGCCGTGGCCGGACCCCCGGGGGCCGAGGCTGGTGGCGAAGGCCACCAGGCCGCGGACCGCGGTGAGATCGACGCCGATCTTGCTCCGGAGCAGCCGCGACAGCTCGTCGCGCATCGCCTGCGTCTTGGCGAGCCAGCGGCGGGGCATCGCCAGGGCGGCGGGCCGCACCACCAGCGCGGCGACAGCGGTCTCCGGGATCTGCTCCAGCAGGGAGCCGACCTGCACCGTCGCCGTCGGCGAGGCGGCCCCCGCCGCGCCCGCTGCGGGATTGGTGCTCCCGCCAGTCCCAGGGGTGGTCACCGGCTTGGGCTGGGCAGCGCAGGCCGCGAACAGCAGCCCGAGGCACGACACACCGAAGCTCCGTCGAATCCGCATCCTCGATCCTCCTCGCTAGTCAGCCGCGTTGTACCACTGGCAGATCCATCGGGCGAGCGGCAGTTTTCGCTTGCAGCCGCCCGGAGAGGCTGCGACGTTTCGACCCCAAACCGTGGCGGCCGCCGGCACGTGGCCGCGAATGATCTCCAGGAGACGCCGTCGATGATACTCAACCCGAGACCGGTTCGCGTGGCCCTCACCGTCACCGTCACCCTGGTCGCGCTCGCTTGCTGTCCCAGGCCGGTCAGGCGCCCGGTCGAGGTCGCCAAGCCCACGGCGGTCAAGCCGGCCCAGCCGGCGCCCGAGCCCGCACGCAGCTGGCCAGCGGGCATGCCCGAGACCCGGCGTCAGGCGATCGTCGAGACGATCCACGGCCAGCAGGTCAGCGATCCCTACCGCTGGCTGGAGCTGATGTCCGACGAGACTCGCGCCTGGCTGGCGGCCCAGGACAACTACGGCCGGACGAAGCTGAACCAGCTCGCTGGCCGGGACCTGCTGCGGGCGCGGATCAAGGAGCTGAGCTACGTCGAGTGGACCTCGGCGCCCCAGCGTCGTGGGCGGCGCTACTTCTTCGCCCGCCGGCACCAGGACAAGGAAAAGACGGTCTATTACTTCCGCCAGGGGCGCCAGGGTAAGGACCAGGTGCTGATCGATCCGAACGCGATGAGCGAGGACGGCAGCGTCTCGGTCCGCGGCGTCAAGGCCTCCTACGACGGCCGGCGGGTGGCCTACAAGATCAGCCGCAACAACGCCGACGAGGCAACCCTGCAGCTGATGGACGTCGCCACCCGCAAGGTCTCGAAGGTCGACGTGATCGAGGGCGCCAAGTACGCGACCCCGTCCTGGACGCCCAAGGGCGACGGCTTCTACTACACGCGCTTGCCGGTGGACAAGTCGATCAAGGTCTCGGAGCGGCCCGGCCACGCCGCGGTCTACTTTCACAAGCTCGGCCAGGACCCACGCCAGGATCGGCTGATCCACCCGAACACCGGCGATCCGCGGACCTTCATCCACGCCGACCTCTCGCGCGACGGCCGCTTCCTCTTCCTCTACGTCTTCCATGGCTGGACCCGTACGGATGTCTACTACAAGGATCTGCGGCGGGGTAAGCAGAAGGGCTTCAAGCCGTTCGCCGTGGGGCTCAAGGCCAAGTTCGGCCTCTTCGCCTACCGCGGCAAGATCTACGTCCACACCAACCTCGACGCGCCCCGCTGGCGGCTGTACGCGGTCGACCCGCGCAAGGTCGAGCGCAAGGACTGGCAGGAGATCGTCGCCGAGGACCCTGAGGCGGTGCTCGAGGACGTGGCGGTTCGCGGCAAGCACCTCGCGCTGAGCTACCTCCGCCGCGCCTCGACGGTGCTCAAGATCGCGCGGCTCGACGGCAAGCCGGTCCGCGAGATCGAGCTGCCCGGCATCGGTACCGCCTCGGGCCTGGTCGGCAACCCCAAGGACGATGAGGCCTACTACACCTTCCAGTCGTTCACTCGGCCGCGCACGGTCTACCGGACCTCGGTGCGGCGTGGCGGCAGCACGCTCTATTTCGAGACCAAGGTGCCGGTTGATCCGAAGCCGTTCGTCGTCGAGCAGGTCTCCTACCCTTCGAAGGACGGGACGAAGATCTCGATGTTCATCATCCGCCGCAAGGACGCGCCCAAGGACGGCAGCGCGGCCCTGATGCTCTACGGCTACGGCGGGTTCAACATCAGCCTCACCCCGGTCTTCCGCGGTGACTACTTCGCCTGGCTCGAGCAGGGCGCCTCGCTGGCGATCCCCAACCTGCGCGGCGGTGGCGAGTATGGCGAGGCCTGGCACCAGGCCGGGATGCGGAGCCGCAAGCAGAACGTCTTCGACGACTTCATCGCTGCGGCCGAGTACCTGATCGGCCAGGGTTACACCCGGGCCGACCGCCTGGCGATCCGGGGCGGATCGAACGGCGGCCTGCTGGTGGGCGCGGCGATGACCCAGCGCCCGGAGCTGTTCCGCGCCGTGGCCTGCCACGTGCCCCTGCTCGACATGGTGCGCTACCACCTGTTCGGCTCGGGCAAGACCTGGATTTCCGAGTACGGCTCGGCCGACGATCCCGCGCTCTTCAAGGCGCTGCACGCCTACTCGCCCTACCACCGGATCATGGACGCCGCGGCCTATCCGGCGCTGCTGATGCTCACCGCCGACAGCGACGACCGGGTCGACCCGATGCACGCGCGCAAGTTCGTCGCGGCGATCCAGCATGCCAATCGCAGCGAGCACCCGATCTGGCTGCGGGTCGAGACCAAGTCCGGCCATGGCGGCGGCGACATGATCAAGAAGAAGGTCGAGGCGCGCACCGACGAGTACGCCTTCCTGCTGCACGAGCTCGGCATCACGCCGAAGAAGGCCGGACGCTGACCGGCTAGACCCTCGAGCTGGTCTATGGCGGCAGCGGCGAGGCCGTCTCCGGGCGGCAGGCGCTCTCGGTCTC
>JAUVBO010000301.1 GCA_030591195.1 Pseudomonadota bacterium | reverse complement strand
GACGCGATGTGGTTGCCGGGGTGACGCCCCAGGGTCTCGTCCACCGACAGGACGACTCGTCCAGCCCTCGAAGGCAGCGTCGACGACACGAGCCGTGTCAACGAGAGGTCAATCTCGTCGTGGCTCCCACCGGCCCCGGCTGAAGAACCGATGGTAGCCACCGTGCTCTCGTCGACCCACCACGCCCGCTGCCCGCGTCACGCCCGTCACGAACCGCTTGGCCACGGGCTCGACGGCAAATGCGAGCCCCGGTGAAGTGGCCGGCGGATCGGCCACAAGCTCGACGGTCGAGGTGAGCCACGACGAAGTGGCCGGCCTTTCGGCCACAACGCGCTAGATCAGCCCAACGCACGCGGCAGTGGCCGAATTCTCGGCCACAACTCGCTGGGTTGGCCTCACCTCAAACGAAATGGCCGATTGACCGGCCACAACTTCCGAGGTACCGCCACGCCCGTCAAAAAACCGCCCAAGTCGAGGACTAGCCCTCGAGCAGGTGCTCTCCGGTCTTTACCTGCGGGCGCCGGGCGCGCTCGTCTGCTCGTCAGTTCGCTGTCAGCTTGAGCAAGAAGGCGTCCGACTTCCCCAACGCGGTCTCGCTGGACGGACCGAGCTGGGCGGTGGCCGCGAAGGTGCCGACGACGAAGACGTCCTCCCCGTGGACCGTGATCGCCGTCGAGTTGTCCTCCCTGCCCCCGCCGAACCTCCTCGACCAGCGGTGCGCGCCCGCGCTGGTGAAGCTGGCGACGAAGATGTCCCGGGACTGCTCCTGGCTGGTCAGCTTGGTCCCGCCGCCCATCTCCGCCGCGTCCTCGAAGTGCCCGGCGACGTAGACATTGCCCTGTCCGTCCGTCCGCCGCCACCGCGACCGCCTCGTCATCCAACGCACCGCCAAGCGACCAGGCGCCGACGATCTGCTCGCTGGTGGTATCGAGACGCACCAGCCCCGCGTCCGCGGCGGCGTCCCTCTGGCCCGCAGCGAAGGGCAAGAGCATCCGACAGCCAGCGATGACGAGGATCAGCAGCAGTGCCGAGAGACGGCTCACGCCTCGATCATAGCCGATGTCCTGAAGGTCGGGAAAGGGTCCGCGGCTGTCTCAGGCTGCCCGCTGCTACAACGTCGGCTGGTCGGGAAGATCGGCCGGCAGTGCCACCGGCCGTGGACGCCAGCGCGGCGGTGCTGAGCGCGCGTCATCTCAACCTAGTACCTCGCGGGCTCGGCGTTCAACAGCAGCAAGCCCGATCGACTCAGGTGGACTCTGGGGTTAGAAGGACATGCTGCCGAAGAGCGAGAGCTTGGGCAGGGTCCGGGTCTGCGCCGGCTCCTGGTCCAGCTCGCGGCGCTGAACCTCGACGACGAAGTGCACGCCGAGCTTGAACCGGTGCCAGAAGAGGTAGGTCAGCTGCAGCGCCGACGACACCGACAGCGCGCGGTACTCGTGTCGCTCCTCCGACAGCTGGCCCCACAGCGTGCTCTGATGGGTCAGGTGGCGGATGACGGTCCACCACCGCACCGCGATGTCGTGCCACGGGGTCACCCAGCTGAAGTTGAGGCGCCCGTAGATGTAGCGCCACTCGGAGTGTCCACTGGAGCGCTGCGTGCCATCCGTCACCTCACCCTCGATGCCCGACGGCGTGGCCCCTCCCATCGCCTCGATGGTCAGATCGGCGACCGCGACGCGCACGCCTGCGCGCCAGAGCGGGATCGCCCTGCTGGTGCTGAGGAGGCTGCCGTGCTTGACCGCGCCGTGGGCCATCGAGACCGGCTGGAGCTGGATCGCGACCGGCCCCAGATCGAAGCCGAGCTCGACGATCGCGTACTCGTTGACGCGGTCGTCGAGGGTCTCGTCCTCCAGGTCCTCGGCGCGCCAGAAGTACTTGTCGCCGACGAGCGCCAGGTTGGGGTCGATCAGGAGCGAGGTATGAAAGTAGGCCGCCTTGAACCGGTAGAAGATCTGGGTCTGCGCCTCGTTGTGAATCAACATCCCGTTCGGGGTCGAGCCGGTGAAGAAGATGTGCTGGTAGCGAAAGGGCCCGGAAGAGAAGGTGTTCGTCAGCAGCGGCGTGAGGTTGTTCGAGCGACTCTTCGACGCCGCGTAACGAGAGAAGAACGAGCCCCAGAAACCGAGCGACGTGCGGTTCTTGTAGATCTGCGGCACGGGGTAGAACTTCTGATCGTTGATATCCTCGACCAGCTCCTCGTAGCCCTCCATCAGCCGATTCAGCTCGCGCCGGATCACAACCTGGTCGTTGAGGATCTGCTGCGGAAAGACGCGCCGCTGGGCGATCGGTTGGCTGACCACAGGCTCGCTGGCGATCGGTCGGCTCGCGGCAGGCTGGCTCGCGGCAGGCTGGCTCGCGGCAGGCTGGCCCGCGCCAAGCTGGCTCGCGGCAGGCTGGCCCGCGCCAAGCTGGCTCGCGCCAGGTTCGTCCGCGGCTGGCTGGCTCGCGGCAGGTTGGCTCGCGGCGACAGGCTCGCTCGCAACAGTGCAGAACCCCGATGTCTGCGGGTGCTCGAAGCGCGGCATGCGAGGCGGCGTCGGGCGCTCCCGCGAGGCAAAGGTATCGTAGGTCAACGACCACACGCTGCCCTTGTCGACCGTGAAATCCTCGCCGGACGGCAGCAGCAGCGACATCTTCCGCTCGCTGAAGTTGATCGGCCAGCCGAAGGCCAGCTCGACCCACTTCCGCTGGTCGCGCGTCTGCACCCTCACCGGCTTGACGCTGTCGGCCCGGGGTAGCCTCGCCAGCGGGAACTGGGCCACCGGGTAGTAGACCAGCGAGACGATCTCGTGACGCGGAATCTTGGCGACTGTCCCGTCCTGCTTCAGCAGATGGATCTGTCGCTTCTCCACGCGCAGGATCACGCCGACCTCGCGCTCGCACGCCGCGCGGTAGACCGCGTTGACGTTGAGCGCGCTGCTCGACCGCGGCGCCAGCGCCAGGCAGAGGAGCGCTCCGAGCGTCGCGACCGAGACCTTGGGCGCTCTGAGCCTAGAAGACAAATTCCAACACTCCACCAAAGAGCGGATCAAAGCTGCTGTTCGAGGTTTGCTGCGGATCGCCGGGTGTCAGCGCCAGCCGCTGCTCGAAGCTCCGCAGCAGCAGGCGCGCGAACGCCTTGACCGCGATGTACCGGCCGAACTCGGCGCTGATCATCAGCGCCGTCTCCGACTGAAAATACGAGATCTCGATCGCCGTCGAGCCTCCGCCGGCCTCGGCCGAGATGAACGAGAGGATCTGATCGACCGAGACCGTCAGCCGCAGGGGCAGGCTCGCCGTCACACCGAGACGGAGCACGTCGCTGTCGATCCGCAGCTTGACGTCGTCGTCGTCGTCGTCGGTGCCGGGGGCGTAGTCGCCGCCGACGGGGCCCTGCGACTGGCCGGCCGCGCCCGACAGGCGCGTGCGGTAGTAGAGCGCCCGCGCCGTCCAGCGGTCCGCGCGATACTGGAGACGAAAGACCGGAGTCACCGAGGTCGCGGCCGCGGTGACCTCGTAGCCCTTGGTCGGGGCGCCCGGGACGCCCTCGAGCTCGCCGGCAACCCGCAGGGAGAAGTAGGCCGGACCGGCCGAAGCCGAGAGCCGCCAGTAGTCGAGCCCCATCAGGATCAGGTAGTTGTACGAGGTCGTCACCGTGTAGGGCTTGATCTCGCCGTGATCGACGAGGAACGCGTCGGTCTCCGCGGGCAGCGCCGGAAGCTGCCCGACGAACGTCGCGTGAAAGAAATGAGACTTGATGTCGGATGCGGCCGCGAGCGAACGGCGAAGAAACGGCAGGCTGTCGTGGACGATGCTGCCGAGGAGGATCCGGCTCTGAAATCGGTAGGGCGTGCCCCCGGTGTAGTTGAAGTAGAACGGAAAGAACTCGGCGAAGCCCGAGTTCTGCGCGTAGGTCAGCCCGAGGCGCAGCGTCGGCGTGTAGTGATAGGGGCGCGCATAGACCCGGGTCCGCTCCTCGAGCCCCGCGAACCCCCGGTAGCGGTCGGCCAGCGCGGTCAGCAGATCGTCGATCTTGATCCGGTCGGCGATCACCCGGCTGGGCATCACGTCTTTGCCGCTGGACGCGCCGAGCGGTGAGCCGCACGGAACGATCGCCTGGGGAAAGGTCAGCCGGGGCACGCGATGCTGTGCGAGGCGCACCGCGCCCGACGGCCGGAATGGACGAATTCGGATGATCTCGTCGGCCTGGAGGACGTGACTCTTGCCTTCGAAATCGAAGAAGATCAGCAGGTCATCGTGAAACCCCGCGACCCAGCCGCTGAACGTCGGGCGCTCGGTCTTCTCCGTCCATACCTGCCGGAGAAAAGGCCACAAGGTCTCGCTCGGAGTGAGCTCCGCGAGCGGATTTTCCAGCACCTGGTGCAACACGAGGCTGCGGACGGTCGCGCGCGGAATGGCGATCGGCTTGCCGTCGAGGGGCGCAACGACCACCTGGGTCGCGTCGACGTGCACCAGGATGCCCGTTTGGCGCCTGCAGCTGCTGTCGAAGAACGAGTAGAGGTCGAAGGCGTGAGCGGGGCCGGGCGCGAGCGCGGGGCCGAGCGCGACGCCAAGCGCGATCACACCGCGCGCCAAGCGACCGAACGACCAGGCGCACCCCCGAGCGGGTGGGACGCTGGCGAACCGGTCCTTGTAGCGCCGCTGTGACACTCGAGCAGTCTCCGCAGACACCGCGTTGGCGGTCGTGGCAGTGCAGCCAGACTAGCACACGGCGTGGTCTTCACTCAGGATTTCAGATAGACATCATATCGGACGAGCTTGCCGGCGAAGCTCTGCTGCGGGGAGGCTCTGAGGGGCTCGGCGTGGTCCGGTCGCTTGACCACCACCCTGCGCCGCGCCGCGAGGCGGGCGGCCTCGAAGAGCGCGTCCCGGTCATCATCGTCTCCCGCCAGCTCACGCAGCAGCCGCAAGGGACGCTTGGCGAGGGCGGAGGGGTTGCGTTTCGGCGGAAACATCGGATCGAGGTAGATACAGTCGGCGCTGATCGTCTGCAAGACCCGACAGGCGTCCGCGACGATGACCTCTGGCGCCACCGCGCCCCCGGGGCGCAGCCCCGCCTCGATGCATCGCCTTCTGCCGTCGACGAGCAACGCGCCGATCACGCGGCACCGCTCGATCAACCGCACTCGGTAGCCCATCATCAGCAGTCGCAGGGCATCCTGCCCCCAGCCGGCTGTCGCATCGACGACGGACTCCGTCCGTCGGCCCACCGCGCGCGCCAGCGGCCCCTGTCGCGAGGCCGGCCAGCTACGTAGCCGACCCAGCGGCTCCACCCATTCCACGTCGAGGGGACGAAGAGCCCGGCGGCGCAGGTCACTCAACTGGAGCCGCCCGCCGTCCCATTGCAGGGCCAGGTCCGCCCGGTCCAGGCCGAGGCTCTCGACGCCAGCGAGGACGTCT
>JAUVBO010000251.1 GCA_030591195.1 Pseudomonadota bacterium | reverse complement strand
GTCGCCGAAACCCCGCCCGCGCCTGGGGCTCAACCTGCAACCTGGCTGGACCAGCCTCCATCGGATGCTCGCCGGTACCGGGGCCCTGACGGTCGAGAGCCGGCCCACCGACGCCGACGTGCTCCTCGACTCGATGCTCGTGGGCACGACCAACCTCGACCTCAGAGGAGCTGTCGGGCGCCACCTCGTGGAGCTGCGCCGCGATGGCCGGCTGCTACGCCGGCTGTTGGTGCAGATCGGCCTCGGCGGCGTCGATGCGCGGGTCAGCGTCGACACCCGGGCGGTGAGCTTGCGGCGCTCGGGTCTGTCGGCCGGGATCATCGAGGTCTTCCGCAGCCGGGCGGTGCAGATCCGCGCCTGCTACGAGCGGCGGCTCAAGCGTTTCCCCAAGCTCGCGGGCCGGCTGCGTATCCGGGTCAAGATCGGAGCCGAGGGCGAGGTGCTCGACGCCACACTCGACGCGAATACCATCGGAGACGAGCAGGTGGGACAGTGCACGATCGCGACGATCAAGCGCTGGCGGTTCCCCCGCGGCAGGCCGACCGAGGTTGTCTATCCGCTGGTCCTCCGCCCCGTCCGCTGACCCGCCGATCCAACGGCGCAGCGCTCGCGTCACCTTGCGGTCAGCCCCAGCGCCGGTCACGATCAGATCAGAGCCCTGACGAAGGAAGCACCCAACGGGCTTCGTAGGACTGATCGAGCGTGTACCGCGACGAAAGATACGCGGCTCGGTGCCGCACCCGCCACGTGGAGGGCCAGCTCTCCGAGCTGCCCCGGGCTCTGCACCGCATGTACGCCTGCCGCCAGGCACGGATCTGGGCTGCCGGGGCGGGGCTTGCCGGCTTCGCCGCGGTGCTGATCGACGTCCTCTTCGGCGCCAAGCACCTGACCCAAATCCTGATCGCCACCTGGAGCGCCGTGGCGATCACCTCCGGTGTCGCGTGGCTGGCTGCGGGCGAGGTGCTCCGCCGACGGACACTGCACACCTTCGCACCCACCGGTGACCCGCTGGTCGACCTGATGAAGCTCGAGAGCGGGGGCGCTCGAGCCTACGCCACCGAACGGGTGAAGCAGCTCGAGCGACTCAGCCTGCTGCTACCGCTCGTCTGCCTCTCGTTGCTCACACCGCTGACCCTGCACCTGCTCGTCGGCGTCACCCTGCTCGGGGTCTCGGTCGAGAAATTCAACAGCTGGATCCTCCTCAGCCTGGTGCTCGTCGGCCACGCCCACGCCGGCCTGGTGGTCTTCTCCATCCACCACATCACCGCCGTCCAGCGAGCCTTGGACCACGGCGCGCCGGTGCTCGGCGGCTCACGGGGCGCCCTGGCGCTGCTCTGGACGGTCTCGCTCAGCGCCGTTCCCGGCGCCGTGCTGCTGTTCATCCCTCCGGTGCTGGTGGCGACCACCGGAGCGGTGTTCGTCCCCGGCATGTTCCACTGGGCCGCCTGGCGAGCTCGCGCGGAGCGGGAGGCGCTCGCCACCTCGCTCGCGGCCGAGAGCACCGACTGAATCAACGCCTCGGGGGTGGGCCCTGGGACAGGAAGTAGTGGTAGGTGCGCGAGCGGCCCGAGAGCTTGCGGCGCGACAGCTTGTTGTCGAGCAGGCCGATCACCTCGGTCCGGAACCCCGGCGCCACGTTGATGATGAACGACGAGACCGACAAGAAGGCGGTGTAGAGGCCGAGGCCCGCGCCACCACGCTTGGAGTCGATCTGGTTTTCAGCCCGCGAGAAGCACTTGATCAGATACTTGTAGGCCTGCTCGCGCTCGAGCCCGCCAAAGGGGTCGGTGACGCTGATCCCCACCAGGCGCTTGTCGGCGCCGAAGCGCAGGATAGGACACTCGTGAGGCAGCAACTGGACCGCCTTGCGCCGCGAGAGCGTCGCATACTTGTGGTGACCGGTCTCGTCCACCGGGGCGTCCCACACGGCGTTCATCAGCAGCTCGTCAGTCAGCGTCTCGAGGTTCTGGCACATCGACCGGCGCAGGCCCGTGGAGGGCGCGAACTCGCCGATCTTGTCGAGCACCTCGAGCCGCTGCACCGAGCTGGTGACCAGGATCTCGTGGATCTTGGTGCCCCAGGAGAGGTACTTCTCCAGCCCAAAGATGCTGTCGCCGAGGAGCTTGCCGGCGGTGACCGTCAGCTCCTGCATCATCAGCGGATCCTCGTCGTTCTCGGTCAGGCCCGCGTCGCTGGTGATCAGGACGTTTTCCAGCGGGAGATCGACCATCTTCGAGCCGTAGGCCTCGAACAGCAGATCGCTGGTCAGCAGCACGGTCTTGACGTCGGGGCGCACCGCCGGCAACTCGTGGATCAGCTGTGAGTTCTCCCAGTCGATGTAGAGCAGATCGACGAAGCTGTCGCGGAGGACCTCAAGCCCTTCCTGCCAGGTCGAGGTGATGTGGAGCTTCGCCTTGGTCTCGCCCAGCGCCCGCTGCAACATCTTGCGGGTCTTGCGGGCTGTGAGGCAGACGAGGATCGTGCGTCCCTCCAGCTCCCGCTCGGTCTTCTCCCAGTAGTCGAAAGAGCGGAAGATGTGCTGGATCTTAACCGCCGTGTGGTGGAGGTTGTTCTGGATATTCTTCAGCGAGTTCGGCAGGTCGTCGTGTTTTTCGAACTCGGTGACCTGCCTGAGGATGTCGGCGATGTAGCCTCGCTCGGCGTCGCCCAGGCGGCTCAGCACACCGGCCTTGAAGGCCTGCATTCGCGAGAGCTCGCTGTTCTTGACCATCAGCGAGATACTCTGGTCCTCGCGGTGAATCTTCCGCTTGCTGACCTCCATGTCCAGCTGATGGCGGGTCTTGTCCTCCGCGAGGATGCGACGCTCCCAGGCCTCGACCTTGCGGGCGATGAACACGGCGGCCTGGTCGACGGCCCAGTCGATCGGCACGAAGGCCCACGGGCTGGTTGCCGGGAGATCGGCAAGCTTGCCCGCCGAGGAGAGGTCGGTTACCGCCACCAGGGGCTGCTCCGGGTGGTCGCCAAAGAGCTCCGTCAAGTCGAGCTCGGCCCGCAGATCGAGCAGCACCGGATCTTGCCGGTTGGGCGGCTCGGCCCCGCCGTCCCACTCCAGGACGTCAAAGCCCTGTGCGCCGAGTGCATCAACCAAGGGCTTCAGGTCGTCAGCAATACCGCTGTGGACGATGATCATCATGAGGTGGCGTACATCCGTTCGAAGATCCGCTGGACCCAAGATACCATACGTCTTTTTCCCATGCCACAATACCGATGGCGGTTCATCGTTGGCCCTTGGTCGCGTCCTCGTCGGCTTCGAGCTCACCAGCCCGGCTGCCGCCATCCAGCACCTGGGTCACCGGCTCTCCCGGCAGCGTCAGCTGGCTCCTCTGATCCTGCTTTTCGAACAGTGGCCCGAGCATCGACTCGGCGAACTTGGCTGGCCCATACAGCGGGTCCATCCGCACCAGCAGCAGCTGCAGCACATCGTGTAGACGCCGTGCGCTGGTGAAACGCCGCTCCGGGTCGGTGGCCACCGCCTTGGCTACCACCCGGTCGAGCTTCGCCGGTACGCGACGGCGGAGGCTCGAAGGGGGAACCTGGCTGCGGCGCGCCATCTCGCTCAACAGCAGCGAGGGGTCGAGGGAGGGCCGGACGAAGCGCTCCCCCGTGAGCATCTCGAACAGCAACACGCCCACCGCATAGACATCGACCCGGTGATCGAGGGGGCTGCCGGAGAGTTGCTCCGGGGCGAGGTAGCCGGGCTTGCCGAAGACCTCCCTCGGCTTGGTGCGCACCTCCTTGGCCGTGGAGAGCGCCAGGCCGAAGTCCGTCAGCTTGACCCACCCGTCGGACGAGATCAGCACGTTTCCCGGGCTGACATCTCGGTGGACCACCTCGAGCGGACGCCCCTTGGCGTCGGCCAAGCCGTGACAGTAGTCGAGCGCGCTGAGCAGCTCGCGGGCGACGTACAGCGCCGCACGGAGGGAGAAGTGCTTGTTGAGCCGGGCGGCCCGGCTGAGCACCCGCCACAGGTCATACCCCTCGACCAGCTCCATCGCGAGGAAATACTCTTGGTTGACGCAACCGATCTCGTAGACGTTGACGATGTTCGGGTGAGACAGCGCGACTGCGATCCGCACTTCGTCCCAAAACCGGCCCATGAACTCCGCGCGATGGCCGAGGCCGAGCCGGATCTTCTTCAGCGCGCAGGTCTTCTGGACCCCTGGCAGGTCACCGGAGAGGGCGACGAAGATCTCACCCATGCCACCGGCCCCAATCCGGTCGATCAGCAGGTAGCGGCCAAACGGGACCTTCTCCATCGCTGCGCGCTCGTTCCGGAGCCGATCAGAAGATCTCGACCCGGTTACGCCCACCGTTCTTCGCCTCGTACAGCGCCTTGTCCGACGCATCGACCAGCGCCTGCGCGTCGCCGATCCGCGGGTGCGGAACCGAGGCGACGCCGGCGCTGATGGTCACGCTGCGCTCCGGGTGATCGGTCACCAGCGAGGTCTTTTCGATCATCCGGCGAATGCGGTTGACCACCGTCTGCGCAACGGGGGCAGAGATCCCCCGGCAGACGAGAACGAACTCCTCGCCTCCGTAGCGAGCAGCGAGATCCTCCGTGCGGATCGCGCCCGTGAGCAGGTTGGACAGGCCGACCAGCACGTGGTCCCCAACGGGGTGTCCGTAGGTGTCGTTGACCGACTTGAAGTGGTCGATGTCAATCATCACCAGGCTCAACGATGTCTGGTGGCGCACCGAGTAGCTGAACTCGGACTCGAGCTGGCTGGTCAGAAAGCGTCGGTTGTAGAGGCCGGTGAGCGGGTCACGCAGCGCCGAGTCGTACATCTGACGCTGGAACGCCTCCTCCGCCTGGTCGGCGTATGAGAACTTCAGGATGGTGATCTGGCCGATGAGGATCTTGTCGCCGTCCTTGAGCGCAGCGTCCTCGATCCGCTCGCCGTTGACGAAGGTCCCGTTGCGGCTCCCCAGATCGACGACCCTGGCCGAGCCGTCCTCTTGCTGCTCGACCCTGGCGTGGAGGCGCGAGACGCCCTCGTCGCGCACCCGGAGGTCCGCGGTCTCTCCGCGGCCGATGGTCACCCGCGACTTGACCCGGACCATCTCGCCCACCCTGCTCCCGCTGAGGATGATCAGATAGGCGGTGTCCTCCCCTTTTGCCATGTCGACCGCGGCAAAATCGATCGCACAGGTCTCGTCGTCAGAGGCCCATTCGCCATCATCTCGATCGACCATGATTTCACTATAAACCACAGAGGACCGACGATTCAAACCCCTTGAGGTGTGCTACGGCTCCCGCGGGATGCGGGCTGGGATGCGGGCTGGGATGCGGGCTGGGATGCGGGCTGGGATGCGGGCTGGGACGCGGGCCGTGAGGCGCTGCCAGGAGCTTCTGGCAGTCGCAGCGGCGCAGTACCCTGGCGGCTCCAGCGGACCTTGCCCGCGCGCGCCAGCTCGACGACGCAGTGGGCGAGGGTCAAGCCCGCGGCGACCTCCCAGCCGCGGTAGTTGTCAGCCGCAAACTCGAGGCGAAGCAGGTCGCCGTTGCGGTCGGCGGCCCACTGGATGACCACCACCCCCGCCTTGGCGAAGACGTCCGGCTGGCGAGCGAGGCCCCGCTGGCGGCAGCGGCCGACCCAGCGCCGCAAGGCCTCCTTGCCCGGCTTGGCGGCGT